>DATKWR010000849.1:0-3503 GCA_035529475.1 Sedimentisphaerales bacterium
GCGCACCGCAGCCTCACCCTCGGGTCCGTAGCGTGGTTTCCTCGACTGCCATGACGGCACGCTCCACGATGGAGGGTCATCAATGCCAACGTGATAGACCTTACCCAGGCTGCGAGTGAAATAGCCGTTGTTCTTGAAGTGTTGCGGCAGTGTTACAATGTCGGGCATCGTCTCGCGCAGGGCCGGACCGATGTTAAAGATTCGCGTCGTGGCGGGGTATCGGCCGCTCAGCAGCGAAATACGGGATGGGCTGCACAGCGCCTGCTGGCAGTAAGCCCGAGTGAAAACCATTCCCTGGGATGCAAGCCGGTCAATATTCGGGGACTTGACCACCTTGTCTCCGTAACAACCCAGTTGCGGCCGAAGGTCGTCCACCGCGATGAATAAGATGTTGAGACGCTGGTTGGTCGGTGTGGATGAAGACCGGGCGTAACTGCTGCACACGGCTCCCATCATGCCGACGGCTGCGCCCGCGGCCTTTGCGAGAAATACCCTTCTATTGATCTTATTAGCCATTGTCCTTACTCCAGCACTGCGAGACATTTGGTCGCACTGGCCAGAAACACTCCTGCCAAGCGCTGCCATAATATCCTTCGAGCCCTGCCGATTCAATAGACTTTTAAGGAACGGAGCCACCTTGACAACGCCGGAGCCGTCGATTCTAATAGAAGAGATGTCGGAGTCTGACAGAGAAAATTTCAACGAGTTCTGGCGATCCACCGAGGTTATCCGGGAATACCAGCGGATGCTCTTTACCTTTGGGGCCATGGAATTGCCCTATGTTCTGGTCGCCGAACACGGCCAATTCAAAGACAGGGCCGTCGTAATGAAGGGTCTGGTTCTGCTGCACAGGCCCCAGATCGTGCTGCCTCCGCGTTACGGCGGGCCGGAATTCGCAGAAGGCTTCGAGCACTCGATACCCCCTGAAGCAATGTACCTTCTGCGGGCGATGCAGGTGCCCTATTCCCAGATAAGCAACAGGCCGATGGCCCGGGAGCAGATCGAATACGGCAGCGTGCAGAGCATACTGGACAAATTCACGCGGGAGATGGAAAGTCAGGAAGACACGGAAACCGGCCTGATAAAGGGAGTCCTCGAAGGAGCGGACGTTTCTTTGATGAGATACTCGATAGGTTTGGCGATTAAATCCGCGCCGGGCAACGTGCAGGAATTCTTCGAGCATCTGCGCAGGCGAAGGGGAGAACCAATAAGACCCGACGAACGGATTACGGACGAGGACATAAGAAGATTGTTCGAGTAGAAAAGCGAAAGGTTCTGTTCGTGGATATACACTTGCAGACATTGGTCAGGATTATCGTGGCCTGTATGGTTTGTTGCGGCCTGTGCCCCGTTATCGTGGAAGGAGAATCGGTGAACCTGCAATCAAGGATCAGCGTACTCCCCCGCCCGGTTTCAATGGAGTGTGACGACGGTTACTTTCGAATTGGGCCGCAAACGCGCATCGTTGCAGCAAATGAAGCTGCGGCTGAGGCATCGAAACTTGTTGATGCTTTGGCGCCTGCGATGGGTTACCGCTTGAGCCTGGTCAATGCCTCGATACGCGAGATGGATATGGTAGTATTGGAGCTTGAGAAGGGTCTGTCTGAGCTCGGCGATGAAGGTTATAGGCTCAGAGTAACTCCATGGGGTGTTCTGCTAAAGGCGAGAGAGCCTGCGGGCCTGTTCTACGGCATCCAGACGCTGCGGCAGTTGCTCCCGCCGGCAATCTTCAGCACAAAGAAAGTCGAGGCGATTGAGTGGTCCGTGCCCTCAGTAACCATCACCGACTATCCTCGATTCCAATGGCGGGGGCTGCTGATCGACCCGGCGCGGCATTTCATCCCCACGCAGGACGTCGAGCGATACATCGATGCGATGGCTCTGCACAAATTCAACCGGTTGCAAATCCATCTGACGGACGACCAGGGCTGGCGAATCGAAATCAGAAAGTATCCGCAACTGACGCAGGTCGGCGCATGGATGGACTTTACCACCATGCATCAGACCCCTGCGGCCAAGCAAGCCGGCGGCCCGCGGCCTGGCGGCTTCTACTCCCAGGACGACATCCGCCATTTGGTTCGCTACGCGGCGGACCGCTATGTGACCATTGTGCCCGAAATCGAGATGCCCGCTCATACCGGTGCGGCGATTGTGTCTTATCCTCAGCTTGGCCTGTATCCCGAAAAGTTGAATCTTCTCGCGCCGCAGAAGCGATGGACCGCCAACGAGCGGGTCCTGGCGCCGCGCTCGCAGAGTGTCGCGTTCATGCAGGACGTCTTGACGGAAGTCATGGAGCTTTTTCCGAGCAAGCACATCCACATCGGGGGCGACGAAGCAAACATAACCCACTGGGCCAAGAGCGACGAAATGCAGGCGCTGAAACAGCGTTTGGGCCTGAAGGGCGAGGCCGAGCTGCATAGCTGGTTCATCAGGCAGATGGACGCGTTCCTGACCAAGCATGGCCGGCGTCTGGTAGGCTGGGACGAGATTCTTCAGGGCGGCCTGGCGCCCGGCGCAGTGGTGATGAGCTGGCGAGGACAGGCCGGCGGTATAGCCGCTGCCCAGGCCGGTCACGATGTCGTCATGGCTCCCACCTCGCACACGTACTTCGACTACTACCAGGGTCCCAAAGAAACAGAGCCGCGAGCCATCGGCGGCAATATTTCGCTGGAGAAGGTATATACTTTCGAGCCTATTCCGGCCGAACTGACCGCCGAGCAAGCCGGACACGTACTTGGCGGACAGGGGCAGTTGTGGGGTGAATACATCGCCAGCCACAAGCACCGCGAGTATATGACTTACCCACGGGCCACTGCTTTGAGCGAAGTACTCTGGTCGCCGAGAGAAAGCCACAACTACGACCAGTTCGCATCGCGCCTGGCGGAACATCTCAGGCGGCTTGATGCAATGGGCGTGAATTACCGGCGATAGTCAAAGTCCAGGCGATGTGAATCCTTCTTCAGTCCGCCCTTGTCACTTCGACCATGTGGAAGCTGACTGGTATCTGAGCCTGTATCTCGATGTCGGGTTTCGTATTGCTTGCCTCAAAAGACGCCGACGGCACAACGAACGGAGCTGTCGTCCATCGCCCAGACCCGGTCATCTGGGCAGCCCAGGTCTGTCCTGGGATGACGATGGTGAATGATCCTTTCGCAGAATCCAGATAGGTCACCTTCACGATGGCCTTGCGGCCCTCCAGGCTGTGGGCAAAGCGACCGTCCAGCGAAAGACGCAGCCGGCCACCGGCTGGGATTGTACGCGCCCAAGCGCCGAAGCGCTGATCGTCGAGGCCGACGTTCTTCTTTGGGTCTGTGGTGTCACCGGGCAGACGCTCCATCAGGAATGTATAGTCTCCCTTGAGAAAATCCCCTTCTCGCAGTGCGATCCACGCGCCGGGGCTGACGGATGGGCTCGCGTGATAGCCTGCGTACTTCTGCGCGAACTCGAACGCCGCCCGGAACTGCGGATCGTCCGCATGAGCCAGATCGCCGCCGTAAATGGCG
>DATKWR010000850.1:0-5908 GCA_035529475.1 Sedimentisphaerales bacterium
GCCCTGGCGCCTTTGTATTCGGGTGAGGCAGTATTGGCCTTGCGCACGGCCTCTTTGTCCATGCCGAAGTAAAGTTGGTGTGAGGCAGCATCGTCTCCCGGCGTCCAGCTTAGAATCACGTTCATCTCGGCGCTGCCGGCGTCATTCGAGGGATAGGGATTGCCAACGGCCCCCAGCGTGGTAAAGCTCCAGACCTGGCCCTTGTACGTGGCGGGTGGATCCGTTTCATCGACCCGCCAATAATAGACCTTTGCCGGCTTCAACGGCCCGGGATTGTAAGTCGTCGTTGCCACCATGCTTCCCGCCGTGGCGTTGTTCACATCGTCAAAATTATCGCCGAAATGGACGGTGTGAAATTTTGCCTCGTAGCCTGCGGTCCAACTGAGCGACACATTCAGAGCGACAGATTCCGCGCCGTCAGCCGGGTTCGGATAATAAGCCGTTCTGGGCGGAACGGAGAAACTCCAAACATCGCCTTTCCACGGACTGTTCGGGTCGGCGTCGTTGACCTCATCGATGCGCCAGTAGTAGGTCGTGCCCGGCACCAGACCATTCGGATACGGATAGTTGGGGAAACCGACAAGAAGAGAGGTGGCGGTTTGGCTGCCGACGAATGTGCCGCCGGTTCCGTCATTGACATCGTCGAAATTGTCGCCCAGATAGACATCGTGCGTAACCGCCGAGGGGCCGGCCTTCCAGGCAAGGCTGACCCACGTGTTCGGATGCAGGCCCCCATCAGCCGGATCGGGTCCGTAGGCGGACAGGTCCTCTGCACCCTCGCCGGCCATAATCGCGCGGACCTCGTTTTCGCTCAGCACGCGATCGTACACCCTCATGTCGTCGATAATTCCCTGGAACACTCTCGCATCATTGTGGGCTACGCCGATCCAGACCGGGCCGGCGATGGGCGCTCCGATCCCGGTAGGCTTGGGGCCCACCTCGTCAACGCCGTTGAGATACCCTGTGGCGTTCGTGCCATCGAACACCATAGCCATGTGAGCCCATTCGTTCTTGGGCACCAAGTGCAAAACAGCCTGTGGCTGACTTTGATACGCCAGATGGAATCTGTCAACTATGTCGGGATTGCTATGCGTTCCCTTGACCTCGACCTGAAACATCATGGTGGCTGCGGCCCAGCCATTGGACTTGGTAAAGAAATGCTGTATTCCGGGAGTCCCATCCCAGCGACACCAGAAGGCGATGGTAAAAACACCCATTCCCCCTGTCGGGTCGAAGTCGCCGGCGTTGGCTCCACGGGTATTTGTGAAATCCAGCGCTCCGCCAAAGCCCGGCAGGCCAGCTACCCATTCGGGCGCTCCCAGCACGTTGGCATGGTGGTCCTTGCCGGAACTGTCGTAGGCGGTGTTGCCCGAACCCTCATCGAACTTCCACCAGCCAATGTTTTCCGCCTGGGCTGTCCTCGTGAGGATAAAGCCCAGAACCAGAGCAAGGGATGCCAGACAAATCGATCTTCTACACATGATAACCTCCTTCAACAAGTTTAACAATGCCCCCTGTTTCAGTGGAATTCGGCGTAGAACTTACGGAACCGTACCCCGAGTTCATCTTAAACCAAGAGTTCTGCAAAATTGAAGTTAGGTATATTACCATTATACCGCAGTCTGGGCCGAGAGTACTATGAATTATTGTTCAAAATATCCTGCCTATGGTGCAGGAACCCAAAATCTTGCGATACGGTGGGATTATAACGATTACGGTGCTGAATCAGGTCGCCGGGGATCGCGAGCGAACAGCGCAATTCACTTGCCAGCCGCAGAACCCGACGGGGGAAATTGCTTCTCGGCACCGTCGAGCACCAGGATCCAATCCCATATCCGGCCGGCCCTGGGCGTTTCAAAAGTCTTGCTTTTGCCACGAGGGAACTCGCCGGCTGCGGTTGTGTTGCCGTTGCGAGGATCGAACCAGGAGGCCCGGATTCGCTTGCCGGAGAGTTTCGTTATGTCGATCGTTACGGTTCCGCCCTGAGGCAGGTATGCAAACAGAAAGCTTCCGTCGCGGGCCCGGGCTGCCTGAACGTGCAGCTCACTTTCTCCCTGGCCGGCCATGATCACAGACTGGTCCGGCAGGAGTTCCTGCCAGGGGCGCGACTCGAACAGCCGTCGCATGAGTCCCATCTGTCGCGGGCCGTCGAAGTCGACCGCCTCGTACCACATGACGTTCGAGTGGGTGATTGGCTCGCGCAGCTCGTTGTGGAACTGCCATACATCGTGACAGCCGTACGTGTGCCCGGCCGCGCCGGCCAGCATTGCCCAATAGGCCGACTGGCGAGTCTGGTGTGACGTTCCGCGAGTGATGCGATCCCAGAGCTTGCGGTTCTGGTAAAACCCGTTGCCGTCACCCAGCACGGGATGGTTCTCGTACAGCGGTTCGCCATCCAACGTGGGTTTGGCCGGCTCGAGTGCTCGATCTCGCGCAATTTGCTCGTAGGTCGGATAGCCCCAGCGATGGCCTGAATATGTAAAGTTGAAGTCGAGCCAGTCGTCGTTGTGGAAGAAAGGAGAACTGCCCTTATGCTGGCGGCTGGCCCCGTGATACGTCGCTAACTGCCGGCCCTCGCAGCCCTCTTTCAGCCCCCGGGCCATCGCACGCCATACGGGTTCATACCCGACCGGGTCCCTGTCGCCCCCGAGAATCCACACGACCTGTTTGGACTTGTACCGATTCCCGAGCCACCTGCCGTAGAGCACGGCGTTTTTCTCGTTGAAAATCTCCGGCCCCTCGCCCCATTCCTTGCGGACCTTATCTCCCCATGTGGCCACCAGCGCCATGAACAGACCCAGGCTCTGCGCCTTGTCGATGACGTAATCGACGTGCTTGAAGTAGTCTTCGTTGGGCTGTAAGGGGTCCTCGTTGATCAGCGGATAATGCCCGTAGCGGTTAGGAACTTTGAACAACTCGTGTTCGGCCAGCGTCATGGCCTGGATGACGGTAAAACCCTGAGCCGCACGCTTCTCCAGGTACGTGTCTGCTTCCTCGCGGGTGAGGCGGTGAAACATTTCCCAGCCGGTGTCCGCCAGCCAAAAGAAAGGCTCGCCGTTTTCGTACACCAGATGACGTCCGCTGTCACTGACTCGCAGCCGTCGCGCCTCGGACGCAAACGATACCTTTGCGACCGCCAGCAGGTGCGCTGCCGCCAGGACCGCAAACACCGGCCATCGTATCTGACAACTGTGGTTTCTTGTTAGCCGAGATTTCCCATTCAATTCCATAGAGGCTGCTCCTTCATTCAACAATTCCTATACATCGGAGTTCTGCCTTCGATCCCTACAGGATATACTTCCGCCGCCATTATGTCACGTACTTCTTGGCCGGCGCTTTCTATGAATAAAGGTGCCCTATGGATGATCACCGATGGCGATCGCTCTGGGCACAGGCGAAGAAAAACGCTCCCGCTTGAGATAGGGCCGAGCTTGCACAGTGAACTGCGTATCGGTGATAAGCCGCGAGATGGTCTCCTGCTGAGTCCGTTTGCTTAAGATTGACCTCTTGTCAGTTCCAAAGATTTTCTTGTAGTTTTCTGGTTCTCTCGGATGCGCCCGGTTGCACTGGATTGCACTACGCCTCACATAAATAACGGAGCCGGTGGGATTCGAACCCGCCCCTCCTGTTTAATGCCACAAAACCGCGATTTTCGCTGCAAGCCTTTTTTCTACAAGAAATTGTGTGACTTCTTCGTACCCATCCGGCGAACCGCATGGCAGAGATTGGCCGTTATGCAGTCGCGATGGTCTTGACGGCAGTGCCCATTCTGAGTAGATATTGAGAGCCGAGCCACTGAATAGTCTCGGGCAGCTTAGTCTTTGTGGGCTGCAGGAAGGGAAAAACCGGGACGTCCGCAACCCCGCTAATGGAGAAAAAATGATGAAACACTACATCGGAGATCACGCATTGTCCAATGGGATATCACAGCACCTCAATCGCGTCCGGGCGATCTTGTTCCTCTCAGGGATTGTTGTCGGTTTTGGGAATTCTCTATATGCGGAGGCCCCGTCCGGGCAGGGACAAGCCACACGTGTAGAGATATTGGAAACGCCCACAACCCTCACTTGGGAAAGCCCGCTCCTGGGCAGATCGCTTTCATGCGCCTTGCACCGACCTGATTCGAGTTTGGCCAAGCATCCCGCCGTCGTGTATCTGAAACATCTTCCCTCTCCCCGTCTCGGGCAACTAGACGACGAAACGTTGATTCAGCAATTCATCAAGCAGGGGATGATGGTGTTCGAGGTGGATTACGAGAACGATCCGCGTGCGGTCGCACCTGAACTTCTGCCCGAAATCGACCGCTGGTACGGCTACCTTTTCGAGGCTGAAGACCAGCCCGTGGACAAGGACTGGATCTACATTGTGCCCGAGGGTTATACGATCGACCGCAAGATCGAAATATGCGAAGTGAGGGGCAGGCTGGTCGGCATGGACGTGATCTACCCTTCCGGTCAGACCGATCCGGTCCCGCTGATGCTCCAGATCACATCGACCAAAGACCCGGGACAATGGATCAATCAGCGGGCCTACTATATCTACGGTCTGCTCACCACGGGTTACGCCGGCGCCATCATGGATTATAACGGTGGAGACAGGGTTTCGCCCGTTGGGCGGGTGTTCCCGGAAAAACAGGCCGCGCGCCTGCTGCGGGCCAACGCAAAGAGATGGAACCTGTCCGGGAAACTCGGGGTCACGGGGCATTCCAAGGGCAGCAGCCGAGCAGCGAAGGCCGCCTTTATAAACGAAGCGGAATTCGAGGATGATCCGGGACCCCATGCCGAACAATCGGCCCGATTCCAAGTCGTACTCGCATCCGCGGGGCAACATGACAAGGAATTTCTCATCGAAGACGGGTATCTCGATGGAGTTTCACAAAGACAGGCCGAAGCGGCGATGGAACAGCGCAAAGAAGTCCCCGTCGAGGACATCCGCATCAACAGTACCTGCGCCTATGTGACCCCCGACGATCCGCCGGCTTTTCTGTGCGTGGGGGAATTGGACAAAAAGTTTCGTGTGGCCCAGATGAAACGGTTGGCCGCCCAATGCGAGAAGGTCGGGCTGGAGCATCGCTTCATCATCCAAAAAGGCATGGACCACATGTACATTCCCAACCCGGAAGTCATCGGGGAAATTTTTCGCTTTGTCGACCGACATCTGAAGACTGAGTTTGCCGATGTCGAGGACCTGCCGATCCAGAAAGGATTGCCTGACCCGTTCTTAATGCCCGGCGGCAAGCGGGTTCAAACACGTCAGGACTGGGAGAAGCAGCGCGAGTATATCAAGGCGATGCTGGCGCATTACCTCTACGGCCAGATTCCGCCTCTGCCCAAGGAGATTGAGGTCGAGCAAATCGGCTCCGAGCCGGTTTACAACGGCAAGGGCGTCGAGGAGCGCTATACGCTGACGATTCGCCGCAAAGGAAAAAGCGTCACGTGCCGTTTTCTAATCGTACGCCCGTCGCTGAAAAAACGCTACCCAACCGTCATTAAGAACGACCGCGTTTCATTCGAAGCGTCGCCGGAGCGCGACGGTTCGTCTCAAAGTTTCGATCCGGGAGCCGAGGCCGTTAAACGCGGCTACCTCCTTTGCCGGTTCCATCGCACGGATTTGGCGTCGGACGTCCAGGACGAAGGCCGAAAAGCCGGTGTCTATCCTCTTTATCCGGAATACGATTGGGGCGCCCTGGCCGTTTGGGGCTGGGGACACGGTGTGGTGCTGGACGCGCTGGATCAATTGGGTGTGGCCGATATGAGCAAGGTGGTTGCGACCGGTCACTCGCGCGGAGGCAAGGCGGCCTTGTGTGCCGGCATCTATGACGATCGCATTGCCATTACGGCCCCCAATTCGTCCGGGACCGGCGGGACGGGCAGCTTGCGCTACTTCGAGGAGGGCCAGAAGCCGCAGA
>DATKWR010000851.1:0-5339 GCA_035529475.1 Sedimentisphaerales bacterium
GGCCGTAGGATTTGTTGATGATTCTGCTGTCCAGGACCACCACGATGCCGGTGTCGGTCTTGCTGCGGATGAGCCGGCCGAAGCCCTGCTTGAACTTGATAATCGCCGAGGGCAGTTGGTAGTCGAAGAAAGGATTGCCGCCCCGTTCTCTGATCCGTTCGAGCCGGCCGGCCAGCAGCGGTTGATCGGGAACCGCGAAAGGCAGGCGCACGATGATGACGTTCGAGAGCGCTTCGCCCGGCACGTCAACGCCCTGCCAGAAGCTGTCGGTTCCGAACAGGGCGCTTTGGCCGTCACCCTTGAACCGCTTCAGCAGCGTGGTCCGGTCCACGTCCGAACCCTGGCGGAGCAGCTCGATGCCGTTCTCGGCGAGCCAATGAGAAAGCCCGTCGGCCAGCTCGTCGAGCATCGAGTAACTGGTAAAGAGCACAAAGGCCCTGCCGGCCGTCTTGAGGACGTATCGCTTCAATGCCTCGCAGGCGGCGGCGGCGAAACCCGCTTCGTTCGGGTTCGGCAGGTCTTTCTCGATGTACATAGTCACCTGCTTTTGGTAATCGAAGGGCGAGCCGAGCTTGAGGGCGTCGAAGTCATCCAGCCCGATTCGCCCCGCGAAGAAATCGAAGGCGCTTTCATCGGCGGCCGCGCCGGTGCTCAAGGTGGCGCTGGTCAATATTACGGAGTCGTAATTATCGAACAGACACCGCTTCACATCCGGCCCGACGTCCACCGCCGCACTTCGCAGGCGAACGGTTGCTTTTGTGCTGCCGGCCGTCTCGACCCAATACACGGAATCCGCCTGCTCTTGCAGCAGAAAGCTCTCCAGGTCCTGAATCAGGGATTCGCAAAGGTCGGTGAAGCGTGCGATCTCGAACTTTTCATCCTCGTCCTGCCGCGTTTTGGCCAGTTTGACCAAGTCGGTCCGTAGATTCTTCAAATGTCCCGATACGGTATCCTCGACGAAGTTGCGATGGCAGCGCCCGTTCGTTTCGCCTTTGGCGCTGCCGAACCAATCGCCGACGCGATTGAAGAAGGCCCTGGACTCTTTGTCCACCGTGCGAACAGCGTCAATCGCGTTCTCGGCACCCATGTAGGCCAGAAGGCCTTTGCGCGTTCGTGGGTTGTACAGACCATCGAGCAGGTAGCGGATTCGGTGGTTGCTGATGTCGATGCCGAAGTGTTCTTCAGCCACGTGTTCGAGGTTGTGGGCCTCGTCGATGATGACATAGCGGTAGTCGGGCAGCAGTCTGGCCCCCTGCTCCTTGAGCACCAGGTCGCTGAACAGCAGCGCGTGGTTGACCACGATGATGTTGGCCGCATCGAGGCGCCTTCGTGCCCGCCAGTAGAAGCAGTCGCGAAAGCCGGGACATTTTCGCCCCCGGCAGTTGCCGTGCTCGCTCCTGATTTTGTCCCAGAGGCGCCCGCTGGGCAGGAACGGCAGGCCGGCCAGCGAGCCATCCTCGGTATTCTCCGCCCAGTCGCTTACTGCTTCGAGCTCGGCGGCGGACTCATCGAAGAGATCTCGGCGCCTTTGCAGAGTGAATTTGAGCCGGCGCTTGCAGAGGTAATTGCCCCTGCCTTTTGCCAGAACGGCGGTGAACTTCTGCGGCATACATTTGAGCAGCAACGGGATGTCTTTGTTGACGAGCTGCTCCTGCAGCGTGATGGTGAAGGTGCTGATCAATGCCCTGCCGGCCCCGCGACGGGCCAGATCGAGGGCCGGGATCAGGTAGGCGATGCTCTTGCCCACGCCGGTTCCGGCCTCGACGGCCAGGTGCCGGCCGCCGGAAAGCGCCCGCTGGACCGCACAGGCCATCCGGACCTGCTCGGGACGCATCTCGAAGCCGCCCAGCGATTTCGAGACGGGCCCGCCCGGGGCCAGAGTCTCGGTTATATTCAAGCCTGTATCAGCTTCCGCCATGTTCGTATCTCGTATCTCGTATGTCGTCACGGCCGCCGGCCATTGATGTCACGTGCCGGTCTCGAAGTAGAAGCAGACGGTCCCTTTGTATTTGCCCGACGCCTCGTTGGTTTGGCTTTCGGGTCCGAGGTCGGCGGCTCTTGTGAATTTCGTGCCGATAGCCGGGATGCCGTGCAGCAAGGATATCCCGGCGGCCGGCACATCCAGTTTGGTGCGTGCCGGGTCGGGGCCGTCCTTCGGCGTATAAACGCCCAGGAAAGACTCGCGCGTTCCGTTAAGCAATGCAATCTTTGCCTCTTGCGTTTCAAAAACGACCCAGTGCCAGTCGCCATAATAGCCTGTGAACTCTGGAAAGTCCCAGGTGACTCCCGGCGTATGATCCCTGTAACCGTTGCTCCAGATATCCAGCCGCCCCCCTTTGGTGCGATTCTTCCAGACGCGATAAGGCCCTCGTCCCACCCACTTCATCCCGGCCATTTTACTTTCCGGGTAATCGAACGTGACGCCCATCAGATCGAACCGGCCTTCAAGCTCGTACTGATAGTCCAGCCTGATCCAGCCGCTCGGATAGATCTTCCACTTGGCGTAGTCAAGGGCGCCTTCGTATCTGGCTTCGACGAAGACATCGTCACCTTTTCGCCAATGTTTCAGCTCGACAAGCCTGCTATCACCGACAACCGCGCGGGGCCCACTACCAAACGAGATCTGCCTGCCGTCCTTCTCGACCCTGGCGAGCTCTCCGGTTTTCTTATCGAACGACAGGTTCAGAGCATCGATCTTCACAACCAGCAACAGATCGCTTTGCGCGACTGCGATGTCTGCCCCTTTCTTGGTTTCCTGCGCTATATACTGGTGGCACTGCGCGCAGCCTTTTTGCACCCCCCAGGACCAGGTCCAGACATCGGCACCCGATGGGTCCATCGCCGTCAGGGCAAGTGCATTGGCCTGGCGCCAGCTCTCGGGTAAATCCAACTGTAGGACGCCCTGGCCGCCGGGCTCGACGCCGGGGCCGGAGATAGTCCCCTCATTGATAATCGTAAGTTCCTCTTCGGCTTCACAGGGTCCCGGAAGGCTCACGAGCTTCCACTCAAACCGGCACTCGCGCAGGTCCGTAAAATCGTAGCGGTTCTCGACCTCGATCCGCCCGGCGAAGTCTTCGCCAAGCTCCTTGAGCCCTATCTGAATCGGCGACCAGATTTCTTTGACAGCGTAGAAGCTCCCTTCCCTTTGACGATAAGGCCCGAGAATGCCATCCGGAGCGTGGTTGCCGTCGGTGTCGATCGTGTCGTTCAAATCCCTCCTGACGACCCCCTCATCCACCAGCGCCCACAGAAATCCGCCTGCCCCGAGCGGCGAACTGAACATCAGGTTCCAGTAGTCGTTGAGACCCGCCCCGAGTCCGCCGTCGTACAGGCCGTGCAGAAACTCGGTCGGCATGAACAGGGTCGAGCCGCTGAGCTTGTTCTTCGTGCTTTCGTAGTTTTCGTAATGATCCGTGTCGATGCCGTTGAGATTCTCCCACGGATGGAGCACGGTCCGACCCTCTGGGTCGTACAGGGCGAATTCGCCATCCAGCTCCCGGTTCCATCCTCCTTCGTTGCCGTTGTCCCAGAACAGAATGCACGGATGAGAGACGTCCCGCGTCACCAGCTCGCACACGAGCTTCTTGCCGATCTGCGTATCGTAGGGAGGCTTCTGCCAGCCGGCCAATTCATCGAGCACGTAGAGGCCCAGCTCATCGCACGCTTCGAGAAAATGCACGTCCGGCGGATAGTGCGACATCCGCACGGCATTCATGTTCATCTCTTTGATCAGGCGAACGTCGTCATAACTGACCTGCCTGCTGAGGCACCGCCCGGAATCAGGCCAGAAGCAATGCCGATTCACCCCTTTGAGGCGAATCTTGCACCCGTTGAGATACAAGCCGTCGCCGGGGCGGACCTCAAACGTTCGAAAGCCGAAACGCTCGGTGGTCCTGTGAATTATCGCGCCGTTCCGCATGAGACATAGCTCCAGGTTGTAAAGATTCGGCGTCTCCGCCGTCCAGGGCTTGACGTGAGCGACCTTTCCGCTCAGAGTCACTTTCTGTTGTCCCGTAGCCACTGGTGCGGACAAGGCCCCTCCACCACCGACGCCAGGCTCTGAAACCATCCCGACAATCCCATCGGCTGTGGTGACGTTCTCCAGATAAACATCGACAGAAAGAGTACCATCGGCCCGGGCGTCAATGGCTGTACGTTCGATGTGCTGATTTGGGAATGCTTGCAGATAGACAGGCCGGTAGATTCCGCCGAACACCCAGTAGTCCGCCTGGCGCTCGGCCGCCTCGACGCTCTTGTCGGACGAGACCTTGCTGACCGTGACTTCAAGGAGATTGTCGGCGCCGAATTTGACGAGGCGGGTGATATCATATTTGAAGCGGTAGAAGCCGCCCTGATGCTCGGGGCCGGCAGAGACGCCGTTGACCCAGACCTGCGTGTCGGTCATCGCGCCTTCGAAGACAATTTGGATGATTCTATCCTTCCAGCCATCAGGCAGCGCAAAGTTGTAGCGGTACTTGCCCTGCTCGGCGCCCTTGGGCCTGTCGTGGCCGTAGTTGTACGTGCCGAATCCCTGGAGCTCCCAGTTCGAGGGCACGCCAATCGTGGTCCACTGGCCGCTGTTTCGTCCGGCCGTGCAATAGAACTGCCACTGAACGGGATCATCCTTGCCCTGGCCCGAAAGATACAGGGTGTCCGTCTGCAGCGCCGGCAGCGACTCCACGCCGAAAACAGCTACGATCAATCCTGTCGCCCATATCCACTGTCTCAGCATATTCTCCAACCTTCCTTACCGATGACTGAATGGCTCGTCACGTTCTTGGGTTCCGTGACTCATTATAGCCGCGAATCGAGCCGGGCACATCAAATAACACACGTGGTCTGAATTTCTCTTGAACGGTAAGCCGTAATCTCTACAATGTTCTCTGCGACTCGTTGAAATCTTCGATGCTGACCCTGCGAAGCACAAGATGAGGAAAGTGGACATGAACCCATTTGTTCAGACAGACCCGAATGTGGAAACGCTCGAGTTGGATCTTCATACAAGGGGATAAGTTCCCGGAGGATATAAAATGGATGGGCGCATATCCGAACATCAAAGCGAACCCGATTCGACACGCAGGCAGTTCCTGAAAGAGATCGGGATCGGCGCGGTGGCGGGCGGGATGGCATCGCCGCTGTTGGAAGGCCCGCTCTCGGAGGCCTCGCAGACAACCGGCCATAAAGTAAAACACCGTGTCCTCGGCAAGACGGGCCTGAGCGTCTCGGAGATCGGATTCGGAGGCCACAGTTGGGCCTACAAGCAGGTTCCCGATGGCAAAGGAGGGCTCCGCAGGCCGACGGTTGACGAAGCCGCCGAGATGATTGCCGCGGGGCTGGAT
>DATKWR010000852.1:0-18104 GCA_035529475.1 Sedimentisphaerales bacterium
CCTCATGAGGTTCGGCGTGCAGGCAAGGTGGAGCTGCCGGTTTGCGAGCTGTCACACAATCTTGGCAATGCCTCTACTACCCTCGTGGATGCCAAGGAATTGATTTTTCGCAAACAAGTGCCTCCTTTGGCCGACCCGGCCGTCTTCGATTTCCGGCCAAAACAAGGTTCCGCGATGATCGATGCGGGTCGAGAAATAGCAGGAATCACGGATGGGTATGTGGGCAAGGCACCGGACATTGGCGCCTACGAATACGGCGCCGACACCTATTGGATGCCCGGGTATCAGGCGCCCCATGCCTCGATGCCGGTGCCGCCCACCGGTGCGGAAAACGTGCGAACGGATATTGATCTGGCATGGCTGGGCGGATACCAGGCAGTCTCGCATGACGTCTATGTGGGTACCGAGGCCCGATCTGTTGCCGACGCGAATCGCAAGTCGAAGGTGTTCCGAGGCAATCAGGAGACGAATATTTTTGCACCATCCGAATTGAGTGAGGGGATGACATACTACTGGCGCATCGATACGGTTACGCCAACCGGTACCCTCAAAGGCCAGGTTTGGCATTTTAAGTGTGCGTTGAGTCCTTGACCGCCGGTATCGTGCGTATGGTTCAATAGACCCGTGATTAGAGTCCCAACTGAACTTTTGCAGAATTGAAGTCCGGCGTGTATTATCTCAGAAAATCAGTTTCACCAAGTTTTGAATGTGAACAGGAGAAAGGCAGGGGTTTTTTATGAGCTGGACGAAGTTGGTTTGTGGGCTGTTGGCGGTTAATGTTATCGGGGGCGTTGCCTGCGGGGTGGGGTTTTCGTGGCAGGATACCCAAGGTAAATATCTCGATCTGCTCTATGACGGGCGGAAGGTGACGCGGTATATGTACGATTACGATGAATCGAGCGAGCAGCGGATGTTCGAGACATACAAGGTGTTTCATCATGTTTTCGATGAGACGGGCGAGCATTTGCTGACGAATGGGCCGGACGGGGAGAATCCCTATACCAAGAGCGTTAAGTATCCACATCATCGGGGGGTCTTTATCGGCTGGAACAAGCTGCAGTTTGGCGGGAAATCGTATGATACATGGCATATGACCAATGGGGTCAGACAGGTTCATCAGAAATTCCTGGAGAAAAAGGCGGATGCGGAAAAGGCCGGCTCGACCGCGCTGATTCACTGGAAGAACGGCGAGGGCAAGGTGATGGTGGAGGAAAAGCGGACGACGACGGTGTATCGGCCCGGAGACGGGACGGTTGTGCTGCTGGACTTCGAGACGGAGCTAAAGGCTCCTAACGGCGAGGTCTATCTTGATGGCGATCCGGAACATGCGGGCTTTCAGTATCGGCCACATGACGACGTTGCGAAAGGGCCGGCGGACGGGAAAGCGCAGTATCTGTTCCACCAAGAGGGGGTCAAGCCCAAGAATGACAAGGATTTGCCGTGGGTGGCGCTGGAGCACGGGCTTAACGGCAAGCGGTACAGCGTTCAGCAGATGAGCCATCCGGCGAATCCGAATGCCGATGCGGTTTATTCGGCGTATCGTGACTACGGTCGATTCGGGGAGTTCTTCAAGCATACGATTCCTGCGGGCCAGACGTTGACGCTGCGGTACCGGATCTGGGTGGGCGAAGGATCGCTGCCCGAGCGTGAGCTTCTGGCGAAGCAGTATGCGGCTTATATTACGCAGTAGGCCAGTTGAGCAGATAATTGGGGCATATATGAACGTGTTGAGATTGGACCGTCGCGGTTTCCTGAAGGCGGTGTGTGCGGGAGTCGGGGTCACAGCCGGATTGCCTGTAGGGTCGTCGGCCGCCGAGAGGAAGAAACGCAAACCGAATATTGTACTGATTTTCGTCGACGACAATGTCGTTGAGACGATTGAGGGTGGCGGGCTTTGCCCTAACATCAGGAGCCTGGGGGAAAAAGGCGTCACGTTCACCCATGCCTATACACCGCATGGTGTGTGCGGCCCGGCACGGTTTGCAGTGCTTTCCGGGCGTTACATGTCTCGGTGCAAGGACGAGCACTGCACAATCCCGGAGTCTCGTATCCACGGCTCTACGGCCATAGGCGGTTTGACTGTTGAAGGTCAGCGATTTATCTGGAGCGGCCATATCCTCGCCACGGAATGGAACGTCGCCAAGCTCCTTAAGCTTGCCGGCTATTCTACGTTTTATGCGGGCAAAGTACATGGTCACATGCAGGACGCAGAGATGCCCAAAGATCTGGAGTTGGCGGCCAAGAAAGACCCGTGGAAGAACCAGGAGTTGATGCGCAAGAAGCTTCAGGAGGCCGGTTGGGACTGGGCCGAGGCATTGGCGCCGGGGAATCTCTCGAGTTCTTCCAGACAGAAAGCCGGGGTTTCCGACGACGTTCACAATCCGGAATGGCGTGCCCAGGCCACCATCCAATTCATGGACAGGAACAAAGACAGACCCTTCTTCTGCTACATAGCGGAGAACCTCATGCATATGCCCCCGCCATGGGAAGACATGAAGAAGGATCCGCGGCGAGCGCCCGGTGGCGTCACGCTTGACCAAGCTCCCGATGTGATGCCTCCGCGCGCCAGTGTGTTCGAACGCGTTAGGGAAGCGGGCCTTGATGACAAGGAATCTGCGGCACTACTTTGGCTGGACGATATGGTGGGGGCAATTCTTGAAAAACTCGACGCATTGAACTTGCGTGAAAACACAATGGTTGTTTTCATGCAGGACAATGGCCACCTCTGGGAGGGCAAGAATACGGTCTATGAAGGCGGCATTCGTGTCAGCCCGGCCTACATCAGTTGGCCGGCCGGCATTAGGAGTCCGGGGCGCCAATGTTCTCAGCTCATCTCAAGCATCGACTTTATACCCACGTTTATGGAGGCGGCCGGGGTGAAACAGCCGGCCGATTGTACCCTGGACGGTGTCAGCCTGATGCCCATTATCAAGGGCGACACTGATGAGCCTGTGCATGATTCGCTCTATGCAGAGATGGGGCATACCCGCGCTGTTGTTACCAGGAAATGGAAGTACATTGCCTTTAGAGTACCACCGAGCAGAGAGTTTACCGCCGAAGAGCAGAGATTATACGAGGACCGGGCTGAACGCGACAAAACCGGTCTGACTCAGAAAATGGGCTGTCGCGTTACTCACATGCAGGGATCGACCCCCGGCGAAGTGCCGCCTGCATGGCAGAGTCACCCTGATCATTTCTTTGACAAAGATCAGCTCTATGACCTCGAAAACGATCCGGAGGAGTTAAAGAATCTCGCTTACGATCGGCAGTATGCTTCTGTATTGAAAGACATGAAACGGAAGCTGCGCGAACAGTGCCTGAAGCTGCCCGGCACATTTGCCGAGTTCAAGACCATCGATGAGTGTTCGCCTGCGCTCAAAGAACTCATTGCCGAGGCGAAAAAGAGGCCGCTGATCCCTGTCGGCAAGGACCGCAGAGTCAGCGACAAGATGCCCAAGGTAATCAGCAGGTCTTCAAAAGACAAATGAACGTGTTGACAATACCGTAGCTTGACGAACAGGAGGACGAGAATGAACAGACGACAATTCATGAAGACGGCGACTGCGAGTGCGCTGGCGGCGACTTGCGTGCCTTCTTTTGTTTGTGCCGAAAAAGCGGAAGGTAAACCGAATATCATCGTGATCATGGCCGATGACATCTCGGCGAAGGAGTTCCCAACGTACGGAACGCCCAATCCGACATACGGCAAAGGGCCCTGTTCGACTCCGGTGATGGAGCGAATGGTCCGCGAGGGTGTGCAGTTCACGCATGCGTGGGCGACGCCGTTGTGCCATCCCAGTCGCGGCATGATGATGACCGGCAGGTATGCCAATCGCACCCAGTGGTGGTCCAACGGCTATGGCCCGGCCGAGGGGGAAGCGAATCATGCGTTGTACGAAAGCCATCTGACGCTGGGCCAGATGGCCAAACGCGCAGGCTATGCCACTCAGTTCGTCGGCAAGTGGCAATTGGGTGGGACCCCGGACGGCTATGCCTTCGATGAATACGTGTTTACTCCGGGCCAGGATGCCGCACGTTCACCGGCAGAGGAGAAAGCAAACGAAGCGGGTAAAGGCAAACCCTCGTTTTACTGGAATCCGGGTTATAGCCTTCGGAATCATCCTGAGTATTCCGAGAGCCTGAGCGACAAGGGGCTGACCTTTAAGACGACCTGGAAGGATTTTGCCGCGGATATTGAGCTCAAGTTCATCAAGAACTTCATGAAACGAAAGAAAGAACAAAGTCAGCCCTTCTTTGTCTATTGGCCGGCTCACATAGGACACGGGAACTGGGATTATGATAATGACGGCATGGGATACCCGGGGGTCCCTCCAATGGATGAGCGGTTGTATCCCGGCACTGCAAAGATTAAGACCACCGCCCCTGACGGAACCACCGTGGAGAAGACTCCCGCCGGCATCAATTATCACGTGCAGTATCTTGACTACTGTATCGGGGATTTGATCCAGCATACGCAATATCTGGGAATTGATCGCAATACCATCTTTATCTTTACTACGGACAACGCAACAACGGAGTATGGCAAGGGTCTCAAAGGCGCCGTCAGGGAACACGGTCCCCTGGTGCCGATGATCGTTTACGGCCCCGGATCGGTAAAGGCCCTTGGTGAAGTCGATGACCTGGTGAGCCTTGTGGATATTGCGCCGACCGTGGCGGAGCTTACGGCCACCGAACTTCCGGAAGGTTACGAGTTTGATGGAAAGAGCATGATGCCTTTTGTTTCGGGTAAGACGTCCAAACACAGGGACTGGGTTTATTCTTATAATGCCGAATATCAAATGGTCCGTACTCGAAACGTCTGCCGGGACGGCATGGGTTTCTGTTGGGATACAAGGGGTACGCGGGACCAGGAACAATATAAGCTTATCGACGAGGATAAGCCCGATCCGGCTTTACACAGCGATATCGAACTGATCAAGACGGTCCTGGAGAATTATCCCCCGGCGCCGCTCAGCGGCCCGATGTATGAACGCTACATGAAGGCCAAGGAGGAAAAACGCGAGCTTTGGGACAAGATGAGAGAGAACATTCTCAGGCAGTATAGGCCAGGACGCTCCGAGCAATAAGATATCGATGGGATGTATCGGCATAGGCAAGCAGGGTTCCGGCAACATGGGTGCCTCGGACCTCTGCTATGCGGTCTGGAAATCGAAGAGCAAAATGGAGCTCGCCAACAGCAAGAGAGACAAGGAATTCGTCAAGCCGGCTCACCATAAAGGCTGGCCCCCTTTTCTTTGTTTTTTTTTGCCAAATGTCATTAGAGACCTCTGAAAGACCCCACAATTCACAGTGGAACAGTGCATTGTTCTTCTGGCAAGATAGCGTTATTGGATCAATCGCTACTCACAGGCCAAGGTCTTTCGCAAGATGCTGGAGGAAATGGATAAGGAGATCGATGCGGCGTTTGTAGTGACGCCGTGAGGCGTTATTTTTCAATATGCCCTTACGGGCACACTACGAACAGCCGCTTCCGCATATTTTTTACACAATACCGTTTTTTCTGTTAGGTTTTTACTGATCCTGTCATAGGGTATATGGCCGGACATAATTCGCCCTTACTTTTGGTGACTTGGTAATGACAGAAGACAACTCATCAAACAATGAACTCCAATTGGCGCTGCTGGAGCAAAACCGGCAGTGGCTCTTGGCGTATATCCTCTCCCTGACCGGCCATTACGGTGATTCGGAAGACATGGTACAGGACGTCCTTATAACGGCTTTGGAGCAGCAGGATCGCTTTGATCAGGTGGTACCTGTGGGGGCCTGGCTCCGCGGTATCGCCCGTAACAAGATTCGTGAATACTGGCGACGGAACCAACGAGAACCTGTATTGGTGAGTTCGGAGGTCCTGGAGAGACTCGAACAGGTCGTTGCCAATCACGAAAACCAGGCGTTGGCCCCGGACTATAAGAAGCGGCGTTTGCAGATGCTTCGGTCATGCATGGAACGATTGACAGAGCGAACCCGCGAGATGCTTCGTTTGCGTTACCAGGAGGGACGGCGTTCCCAGGAGATCGGGCAATGCTTGAAAATGGCGGTTGCGTCTGTTGATATGGCCATGAGTCGGGCACGGAAGCTGCTTCGAGCATGTATGGCGGAGAGGATTGAACATGTCGAATAAACATACGCACGATGGCATTAATGTTCTGATACTCCGCTATCTTGCAGGTGAGGCTACGGAAAACGAGATGGACGAGCTGCGCGACCTTGCGGAGCATGACACGACCGTTGCAGAGTGCCTGTTTCAAGATGCCTGCCAGGAGGTGGAACTGTATGACTACTTTCAGGAAATGAAGGTGTCGGCAGGTCCTGTCCAGTCTGGGCAGACTGCTTGGCCTGTAAAGAAAACAGTGTTTGCCTTTGCTGCGTCGGTGGCCTTTATTTTTGGACTCTTTGCGTTGCTTTCACCTGATTCTCGTCTCATCCAAGGCAATCCGATCATCAGTGATGTGGACAGCGGTGTCATGATTGTCAGAAGGGGTCGGAAGATCCCGGCGACGGAAAATATGACGCTTACTCGGAACGATATTATTGAGGTCTCTGCCGCCGGCGTCGCCCGGATTCGGTATCTGGACGAAGAGACTATCCTTGTATTACAGCCATGCGCCAGCATCCAGATTCTATCCGACAAATCCGGCAAATGCATTAAGCTAATACATGGCAACATACATGCGACAGTTGCCCGGCAACCGGTGGGTAAGCCCATGCGTGTACTGAGTGAAGACGGCGTGGTCGAAGTGATGGGGACGCGTCTGGTATTCGGCACTGACGATCATGTTACACGGGTAGATACGCTGGAAGGATCTGTTGCTCTGGTTTCTGAAAAATCGGGGGAGAAGCAGGTTGTAAAGGCCGGGGATTATGCACAGGTTGACAAACAGGGTATACTCACAGCAGGCACAACCGTACCCCGTGTGGTTGATTTTACGCTCGTCTATGCCGACACGCACGATCCCATACCAGGCTATGATCCGGTGCCCGACATGGTCACGGTTGATATGACCTCATTGTACATCAAACGACCAGGGCGTATTGCCTGCCGGATTAACACAGAGCCGGCGGTTATTGACGGTGTGACCGTCCAATGGAGCGGCGGCGGGCGCAGGGTGTTGAATGACTGTCCGTTTATTATGCCATTGGGCAAAGATAATGATTATTATCTTCCACAAGACAGTATCCGTCGCACCACCGGTTGGAGTCGGACAGTGACTCCCTTCTCCGTCAGCGGTTCAAATCGGATAGAGGGACTCCCCCGATATTTCCATATAACAGTACATGCACCCGAGATCGAGGGAATTGGCCCTGGTGAATTGAAGGTTATAAACGGTAGTTTTGAGTCACCGGCTGTGACCGGGCAGGATTGGGCGTTTCGCACACCTATTGGGTGGAGTGCCACCCGGATCCCGATCATTCGGGCCGGCGGTCAGCCTTTTGTCGGTAAGCAGAGTTTTTTCAAGCAAAAACCCCTCACCCTGAGCCAGGATCTTTGGGGCGATGCGGAACCCGGCAGGCGTTATTGGCTTCGCTTTGCCGTACGCCTGATAGATGAAAAGAGCTCGGTCGTGGCCAGGGTCTTCTCCGGCAGTGAAATCTTGGCTGTGACTGAAGTCCACTACCCGGATGCCGGCCAGTGGAAGGCGTTTTCCCTGCCGTTTACCGTTCCGGAGGGACGGCAAGGCCAGGGTGTTCGGATTGCCTTTGACCTGGTCAATGTGGAATTGGATGGTGTGCAGGTGGAACATTGTAGTTTAAGCAGAAAGAATAGTTGGTCAAGCCAATCTACCGACGTGGGTGGCGTCTTTGAATGAACCAGCCAATGAATAGGAGGATTTGAAATGAAGACTAATGTTTTATTGATGTGTGTGGTTGTTTTGTTGGCAATAGTAATGCCAACTTCGGTCTATGCGGAGTTGACCATTACAGAGAATTGGGCCGTTGCTGATGCGGGTCAGTGGGGCAAGAATCCAGTTCAGAATTATGATGGTGAGATTCCCGTAGTCATGGACGATCCGAGTGAGGGTAGCGGCTTTAAATGGGGTGGCTGGTGTGGATTGGATGCTGCGAAGGGAAAAATTTTCAATATCAACATTGATGCCGAAGGCAAAGACAGAGATGGATACGTATGGTGGATGGGTAACCCGGAGCCGGGCGGATGTTTCTATACCATCTTCTCATCCACGGGCAGCAATATTGCGGATAGGTATGTTGAGAACTTAGACACAGTGACCTTTATAGGAAAGAGCGGTGACTGGGTCGGCAGACTCCTGGTCCGTGATGCCAACGGCGACTGGTATCTGTCCAGTCCGTTTGATGCTGTCGGTGGCATGACGGAGAACTCCATAGCCGTTAACGCCTTAACCTGGGAGGAGATTGTAGGTGAACCGGCAAAAGATATGAATGAACTGGATGCCGGAGGACCATTTGAGGAGTTGACAACTAATGGTTCGGGTGATGGTAGTGGCCCGGGTCCCATCACTGCCAATGTAACCGAAGCGAGTTCAACCTCGCCTGACCTGAGTAAAGTCACCGGCGGTGGATTAGTGTGGGTCGGTGGAACCGAAAAGTTTGAATTCGGGCCTATTACCTGGCAAGGTGCTGAGGCACCAGTGACTGCCTATCGCCCGTTCCCTGCTCATGTTGTCCTTGATAATCCCTGGGACGTGGCCCTCCGTTGGGAAACCGGCCTCGGTGTAGTCGGTGAGACGGTCTATTGGGGACAGGACCCGAATAATCTCACGGATGTCACAGCGCAGGTGGTGGATAACACATATACGCCGGGCAATTTGGAACTGGGTAAGAGCTACTATTGGCGAGTCGATTCGGAGCAGCCGGATGGTACCGTGTTGCCACCGGAAGGGGGCACCTGGAGCTTTTCGGTTGGTGAGTTTGCGGCGATTGAAGACTTCGAAGATTTCTCGGACAAGCACGGGAATATCATTTTCGAGCATTGGTTTGACGGATGGGGCTTTGTCGAGCCGGCGCCCGGTTTCCCGGGTAACGGCACGGGCTCGACCGTCGGCTATATGAACACACCTTACGCCGAACAGACGACCGTTCACGCCGGCGGTGTGTCGATG
This sequence comes from Sedimentisphaerales bacterium, assembly GCA_035529475.1. Lineage (GTDB taxonomy): Bacteria > Planctomycetota > Phycisphaerae > Sedimentisphaerales > Anaerobacaceae. Next base: position 9,099 of record DATKWR010000852.1, read on the forward strand.
CCCTTTGAATATAACAACACTGGCCAAAACGGCAAGAAACTCTATTCGGAGACCGAGCGGACCTTCGATACACCGAAGGACTGGAGTGGGATCGGTGGTAGGGCATTGACGCTTTACTTCTATGGAGATACCGACGCCACTGCTACAGCTACTGATCGAGTCTATGCGGCTGTCGAAGACAGCCTCGGGAACCTTGGGACTGTGACCTATGACGGCGATCCGGCAGACATGAAAGAGGTAGAATGGCACGAGTGGAATATCAACTTGCAGGATTTTAACGACGCCAGCGTGGATCTGACAAGCCTCAAGAAGATCTATCTGGGTGTCGGCAACAGGACTGCTTCACAGCTTGGGGGTTCAGGTAAACTGTACTTTGATGATATAAGGCTGTATATACCCCGGTGCATCCCGGAAAAATGTGGGCTCGTAGCTGACCTGAACGCCGACTGTATTGTGGATCAGGCCGATCTTGACATACTTATGGAAGAGTGGGGATTACAAGCTGGTGATCTGATTCCCCTTACGGGCGGGACATTGATTACAGGTGGGCTTGATGAGCAGGGCCGAGTCGAATTCGCCGAGGACTGGTCCGGACATGACGATGAGCAGGACAGGTACAAAGATTTCTACGCTATTGCTCAGGAAGAGGGCCAACCTGTCCTGGAACTGCTCTTTCCTGAAGGTGGATTCTGGAAGTTCCCGAGAGTGCAGACCAGTGCCAATCTTGATTTCACCGGTACGACCACGGCAACGATCGAATGGAAGGCCAAGAACAATAATGCCCTTTGCCTGTACGGTGTTGCTAACAACGCCCATGAACCTTATTACATATTCAACTTTGTTTTGTATAATGACTGGACAGGCCAGAACCTTGGATGGGTACCCAATAGGAATGGAGAATACTCGCCACCAGAAAATGAAGGTGGTCGCTCTCCATCGTATTTCCTCGGGCTTCTAGATTACAAAGATCTGGTGACCGGGATGACTTCTGATCAGTACTGCACGCTCGAACTGACAGTTGCCGCCGATAAACAGAGCTGTACGATAGAATATACTGTGAAACAGGGCGGTACTGTGGTAGGTTCCGGCACCTTGAGTCCTGACCCCCTTGCTTTTGATGAAGGGATTGACGCGGGGCTAACCAAGACGACCTGGCACATAGGTGGTGCTTTTGGGAAGGCGGACCAAGTACCTGTTCAGTACGTCACGGGTGGATTCGTCAAGTCTTGCGATATCGCTAACCAGAGGAGGCTGACTGCCGATCTCAATGAGGACGGTGTGGTCGATCAACTTGACCGCGATATACTCGACCAGGAATGGGGCCAACAGGGCTTGTGGCCGTAGGCTTAAGTGCAATTGCGAATAGTTTGGCATGATGTGTCCTCCTGGGCCATGCCGGCCTTCGGCATGGCCCAGGGAGGATAAAACAGGTGAATATTCAGATACGCTGTGAATTTCAAAAACCTTTGTAGTGATTAAGAGACTCTGTGTAAGATGTCGAATATTATCGCTACTGTACCAGTGAATCCCCTGAGCAAACATAATGGCCGTTAAGGCAATACGAGAAAGAGCGAGAGCATTCACATTGATTGAGCTGCTGGTTGTGATCTCCATTATCGCATTACTGCTGGCCATATTGATGCCAGCCCTGCGCAGAGCCAGAGAACAGGCAAGAGAAGTGGTTTGCAGAAGCCAATTGAAGCAGACTGTTCTTGGTGCCCTACTGTGGGCTGAAGATCACGATGACTGGGTGGTGGGCATGTTTTGGTTTACAGGTTATGAGCCGCCCCACGATGATCCCGCGTACTGCGAGACATCTTTATACCCATATACCAAGGGGGCTTTTCTCAAGAGGCAATGGTACAACGAAATGCCAGATAGTGAGCTGAAAGAAAAAGCCCTGGCCCAGAATAACGGTCTTTATTGCTGTCCATCCATGACGGAGGGTACGTTCAGGTCGTTTCCAAGTGCCGTAGAATGGCGGGATGATCCTTCTTTGAGTAAGCGTTTTGCTCAGCAGGATGTAGACGGCAAATATCTGTCTTATGGTGCCAATGAAGCGGCAATAGAGGGCGAACCGGGTGGTCCGGGCAGAGCGGTCAGTGGGAATAGTGATTTTGATGATTTCTCGTGCATTAGAGACCACGGCAGGGTTAAGATCAATTCGATTACTCGTCCGTCTGATGTTGTATATTTTATGGATCACTTGAATTATGAACCCGATTTGAAAAGCTGCATATTCGATGGAAACATTTATCTGATTGGGGTTGCACCTAAGGTGTGGCGGTGGCATAGAAACAGAACCTCAGCCAACATCGGCTGGTTTGATGGACATGTTTCGCCCACCCCGGACGACTTTCTAGAGCGTATCCGGCATTATTATAAGGGGGAATAAGTTGGTGTGCGCGTGTCAAGGAAAGATATGACTACTGTAGAACTTTAGAATAGATGATTAGATCTCTTACCACTCAACGTTCTGTCAGCGGGGCAGGCATCAAGTCGATCTTAATGCTCGAAACAGACCAGCCACTAATGGAGGCAAACAGAATGAGGCCCGGCAGTCGTTTTCCCGCAGGACAGGCCGTGCGACTGTACCTATGTATTGGAAATTGTGCCCCAAGGTGAGCGGAGAGAACATGAGCACGCGCTTGACCAATTTTCATATCTCTTACGTATGCGCAACAGTTCTTTGACAATTTAGCCATGTGTGAAAAGAACATGAAATCGCACTTGGCTGAAGTGTTATGAGTTCTTTGTGAATGGCAATATGAATTTCATTGGAGATGACATCGTGAAAGAAAAAGATGGCAGGGCAATTTCTCGTCGTACGTTTATGGGCGCTACGGCCTCGACGGCCTTTGCCTTCAGTATCGTTCCCCGCCGCGTGCTGGGCAAAGACGCACCCAACAACAAGCTCAATCTGGCGATTATCGGCGCCGGAGGTCAGGGTGGCTACAGCCTCAAGAACACAACGAGTGAGAATCTCGTGGCGATCGCCGATGTTGACAGGGTACGTGCCGGTAACGCGGCCAAGAATAATGCGAATGCCAGGTTCTTTACTGATTTCCGCGTGATGTTTGACAAAATGGATAAGGATATCGACGCCGTCATGGTCTGCACGCCCGACCATAATCACTATATCGCGGCGATGGCGGCGATGGAACGCGGCAAACATGTATATTGCGAGAAACCTCTGGCCCATTCGGTCTATGAGGTGCGTAAGATGACCGAGGCCGCACGCAAATACAAAGTACGGACGCAGATGGGCAATCAGGGACATTCGGATGAACATATTCGGCTGGTATGTGAGTGGATATGGGATGGCGCGATCGGTGATGTTCGCGAAGTCCATGCCTGGAGCAATCGTCCTCAGGGCGGGTATGCTTTCCCTTCCAGTTTGCCCCGACCGACGGCGACTCCGCCGGCGCCTGATGCGCTGGACTGGAAGTTGTGGCTTGGACCTGTGCGGGAACGGCCGTATCATCCGATCTATGCCCCGGTCTTCTGGCGCGGGTGGCTCGACTTCGGCACGGGCGCCCTCGGCGATATGGGATGCCATATTCTTGACCCTGCCTTCTGGGCGTTGAGACTTGGCAACCCGGTCAGCGTCGAGGCCGACACTTCTTACAATCCCGGAATGGATTTCTGGGAAACGGTCTTAGACGGATCTAAGGCGTGGAAATCAGAAATCGGCGACAACATCAAGGCAATGGAAGATGAAACATACCCGGCCGCGTCGCGGGTGACCTATCAATTTGCGGCTCGTGATGGAATGCCTCCGGTGAAACTGACCTGGTGGGATGGCGGTATTTTCCCGCCATCTCGTGAAGAGGTGCCTAAAGGCTTTGGCGGTAACGGCGCAATTCTTGTTGGTGACAAGGCTGTAATCATGCATGGTTCCCACGGCGCCAACGGTGCGAGAATAATCCCCGAAGAGAAAATGCAAGTGTATATTAAGAGCGGGCCTGCGAAAAAAACTATCAAGCGAGTACCCGGCCACCATCAGGACTGGATTGATGCCTGTAAAGGCGGCGACCCCGCCAGCTCGAACTTCGATTACAGCGGACCGCTCACTGAGATGGTTCTGCTTGGCGTTATCGCGGTGCGTAACAGCGGTACGAAGCTGTATTGGGATGACCAGAAAATGGAATTCACAAAGACGAAAACGACGGCTAACGAACTTGTCAAGCCGGAGTATCATAACGGCTGGATATTGTGATACGTTTCAGAAGATGCGAGGAGCTGCAAATGCGTATAGCCAAAACGATGGGTACGGTATATTCATGCGCTTTAGTCTGCCTGCTGAGTTGCGCCGTCTGTGTTTCGCAAATTCAAATCAATCAGTTGAGTCAGGAAGAGAAGGAGTTGGGATTCAAGCTGCTCTTCGACGGCAAATCGATGGACCAGTGGCGCAACTATAAATCCGAAGGCATCAATCCGCAATGGCAGCTTATCGACGGAGCGATGGTCTTGACGGAAAAGGGCGGCAAGGACATAGTGACGAAGGAGAAATTCGGCTATTTCGATCTTCGGCTGGAATGGACGATTGCCGAAGGGGGCAACAGCGGGATCATGTTCCGGGTGGATGAAAAGACAACGAAACGACTTCCCTGGATGGTCGCACCGGAGTTTCAGCTTTACGATTCTTATACCGTCAAAGGCAAGCCCGAACGAGCGGCCGGTGCGTTGTATGGTCTGGTGGGAGCGCCGGAGGGCATAACCAAGAAACCGGGCGAATGGAATACGGTTCGCATTCTTCTTGCCCCTGTGGGTGACGGCAATGGACATTTGCAGTGCTGGCTGAACGGGACCAAGACGATAGATCTTGTCGTCGACCACGCGCCCGGCAGCGAATGGTCAAACATATTGGCGAAAAGAAACCGGGAGACAAAGGGTACGAAATTTGAACTGCCCGACGAGTTTTTCAAGACAGATTCCGGCCCTATTCTTCTACAGGATCATGGCTCAACCGTCTCCTTCCGTAATATCAGGATACGACGGCTGGATGATGTTGATGCGAAGGCAAATAACTTCAATATATCGCCTTAGCCGTTTCGGGGGGCAGATCAGGTGAAAGGAGAAATGATGAGCGCCCTATTTGACCGCCGCGGATTCTTGAAGGCAGTGGGCCTCGGCGCGGCCGCGTTTGTGACAGCACGACCCGGCATCTGCGAAGACAGGCCCCGCCGGAGACCCAACATCATAATTATCCTTGCCGACGACCTGGGGTACGGCGATACCAGCGAGTATGGCGGATGGGTCAAGACGCCTCATATTGAGCGTATGGCGCTCGAAGGAATGAAGTTCACGGACTTTCATTCAAACGGCGCCGTATGCAGTCCCACCCGTGCGGGGCTGATGACCGGGCGATATCAACAGCGGGTAGGAATTGAAGATGTGATTGTGGGAACTCGGGATTCCAATGGGCTTGATCCCAAGGAGCTTACCGTGCCGCGCCTGATGAAGGACGCCGGATACAAGACGGCTCTCTACGGGAAATGGCACCTGGGTCACCTTGGAAAATTCAATCCTATTCATCACGGTTTTGATGAGTTCGTCGGTTATCTAACGGGAGCGGAAGACTACCATTATCATGGGAATAGCTGGTACAACGGACTGGAGAAGAAGGATCTGGAAGGTTATACCACTCATATCATTACGGACCATTCCGTCCGTTTTATCGAAGAGAATAGATATCAGCCGTTCTTCCTTTATGTTGCCCATGAAGCTGTACATCTGCCTTTCCAAACGCCGGACGACCCGCCCTACGCAGGACCAAACGGGAAGGCACCCCACAGATCCGAAGAGTATTGGAAATACTGGACCGCCGAGAGAATTCGACCCAAGTACGAAGTCATGCTGCGGGAACTGGACAAGGGTATCGGACAGATTTTGGATTCGGTCAAACGCTGCGGCCTGGCGGAGAATACGTTCGTGTTCTTCTTCTCCGACAACGGCGCCATTGGCGCCGGGTCCAACAAACCGTTCCGAGGCGGAAAAGCCAGTCTGTTCGAGGGCGGGCACCGTGTTCCAGCGATTGCGTGGTGGCCCGGGAGTATCCCAGCCGGCAAGGTCACGGACGAGCTGGCGATCGGCATGGATCTTCTTGCGACCGTCGCCGCGCTGGCGAAGATCGACCTGCCAAAGGATAGAAAGCTCGACGGCATAAGTCTGAAAGACGTGCTGCTAAAGCAAGCCCCGTTGCCGGATCGGCATTGCTTTTGGGGATATGGGAAGCGCGGCACTGCCATGCGCGAGAAGAATTGGAAATTCATCACCTCGAACAAAGGGCAAGATTTGTATGACCTGAATGCCGATCCAGGCGAGCAGCAGAACCTGGCCGGAAAACATCCCGAGCGCGTGGAAGCAATGCAGCAAGCCGTTACGCAATGGCTAAAGGAGATAACACCGGCGTGACCGAGCAGGCATTCCCCGATGACCTCCACCTGCACTTAAGATGAAATAGAAGGGACGCACCCGCATGGGCGCGTCCCTTTGAGATAACAAACACACCTTGAAGTGCTTCGCCTATTATTCGAGACCGATGTTGTCGATATAGACGATTCCTGAGCCGCCGTTGGCCGGACTCGCAACATTACCCACGCCGATTGTCATCGACGTAAGATTCTTCGTGTTGATCGTCAGGTCGCCCAAAGCAATCGTGACTTTCTTCCAGGGAACAGGTGTTCCTTCCGGCAGGCCGAGCACTTCTTCGGCGGTGGCAATCCCAATCGTTTGGGTAGCGACACCGTCTCCCAGCACCACGTACACATCATCGGCGGGATCAATTGCTTCACCGATCGGCCCGCGTACCCAGATAACCAGGGATGTGGTGTTTTCTCGCGTCAAGTCCTGAGCCGGACTGAACTGGCGCGTGGCCTCTGAGAGAGTCGCCACTGTATTGCTATAATTAAACGGCAGGGCTAAACCGGTGCCGCCGGCCGGATTGGCCAGTTGCATGTATGGCTCCTGAGGTTCCTCGTTCACCGCGTTGCCCACAATAGCTCCGTTCGCGGGATTGCCGTAACCGTCCACCCACACGTCCCAGACGTTCGCAGCGCCGGTTTGATATCCCCACACTCGATACGTATCAAAGCTGTCGATGATCAGGGCGTTTTCTTCCTGCGGGGGCGTGCCTAACATCATGACCTGTTCAATCTCATCGGGTGTCAGGGATCTGGAGTAGAAACGCAAATCGTCCAGGGCTCCGATGAAGCGAGTGCCGTAACCGCTGCCGTCCATGCCGATTTCCAGACGCCGGTCAAACTTGACCGGAGCATAGGTTACTTGATTGGTCTCGGTGAAATTCTTGCCGTCCAGATAGAGGATGGCCTGTTGCGGCGAAACCACCGCGGCGACAAATGCCCACTGAGCCGGGGCCACAACCAGTCCTGTTGACGTATAGCCAGCGTTGGGCCAGTTTATCCGCAGGCCCGTACCTCCGCCCACGCTGCCCAACTGCATGCCGGCTCTGGGCCCGGTTTCCTGGAGTATGCCCCAGACTCTGGCCACGGGGACATCGGGCCGGATCCAGGCTGTGAAGGTAACGGTGTTCGTATTCAGATCAGCAACACCTCCAACATCGACGACTGTTCGGACGTCTGAAAGGCCGTCTAATTTGATTGCTCCGTTGACGGGGCCGGGGATCCATTCCACGCTGCCGCCGGGCGTGATGACCTCCGCGTGCAGCCCGTGGCCTGATGAATCGAGCATTAAGGCTGCGTCAGGCCCATCCAGCCTCCACCATCCGATGAGGGTTTCATCGGTCACCGGGACATTCGGTACTGCGGTCAAACCCCAGACTTCCCCTTTGGCCACACCGCTTTTGCTGGTTTCATCCACACGCCAGTAATAAGTCGTGCCGGGGGTGAATGTTTGGGCCGGGGCATAGGAAGTTTCACCTACAACCTTGCCGCCGGTAGTGGCATTGGCGACCACATTGGGATCGGTTCCGATATAGACCGTATGAGTTTGAGCCCCAAAGCCCGGCGCCCAGGTAAGCGTCTGATCGAGGGGAACCTGTATCATATTATTGGCAGGATAAGGATTATATGCCTCTTTGGAAGGCACTGCAAAGCTCCAGATCGGGCCTGTCCAGGGGCTGTCCGGAAAGTCGCCATTGACCTCGTCAACACGCCAGTAATACGTAGTCCCGTATTCCAGGCCGTCGGGATAGGGATCACCCGGTAGAGGCAGGCCTATTGTAAGCATTGGCTGTGTCAGACCGGCAATTGTGGGTACTGTCGCTCTCTCGACCGCAGCGGCGTCTGTGCCCACATAGACGTTATGCGAGGCCGCTTTAGCGCCCGATTGCCAGGAGAGCATAGCAAAGGTCTGCTCGTAGAGAGAACCATTTTCCGGCTTGGGTTGTGATGCCTGCGGTATCCCAACGATTGTTCCTTCCATGAGCAAGGGGATCTTGTCGGCCGTTAACACGTGGTCATAGATAACCAGCTCATCAACCTCAGCGTCCCAGTTGGCGCTTCTATTAGCCACCTGCGCTATTCTCAATTCTGCCGGGCAGTCCATTACGCTGCGCGATGAGTCGATGATGCGCGAATACGCATATTTTCCATTAACATATCCCGTTAGCCTTTTGGTATCGTCTTTGAAAGTAAACGCAAGATGGACCCACTGGTTTTCCTGATACCACACATCAGTGCCTGATTGTTCCAACTGAAGATGGCCGCCATTCCAGCCTCCCAGGGGGCCGTTAATAACAAACCACATTAGCCCTCCCTGACGGGGAAATAGGAACCACCCAGGCGCGGTGGAATTATTTCCCGAACTCTGGCCCAGGAGCTGGATATGCTCGTATTTGTCCATCTTCATCCAGACGCCCACAGAGAAGTCGGGGCCTTTGACGACTCCGTGGCCGAAATTGACCCAGTTCGATGCCGCTTCATTGGTGCCCTGGTTATGAACCCTCACGGCTGAACCGAGCGTGCCAGCTACCCATGAGGGCGAGCCCATGAATTCTCCCGGGTGCCGGCCCAGCGAATCGGC
>DATKWR010000853.1:0-6523 GCA_035529475.1 Sedimentisphaerales bacterium
GACGGCCAACGCATCGCCTACCTGGCGGTCCCATCGCTCCACTTCGAAATAGTAGTCGAGAATATCGTGACGCACCACGGGATCATCGGGAAGGTGCGGCGGTACCGGCGCCTTTGCCGGTTCCATGCCCGATTCCAGGCCAGAGTTTTTTTGGTACGGCCGATGAGGATCACCGCTGCCCAACCAGAAACAGAAGGGCTGCCCTTCCGGGATCTGGCCCAGGAAATTGTCAAAGTCTCTAAAGCTTTCGCCCGCTGGATTGCGCGTTCTGCCGCCCGGCTCAAGCTGGCCCGGCCCCCAAGCCTTGCTGGTGCAACCAACGAAATAGCCGGCCTCTTCGAGCAAGTCTGTATAGACCTCAAACTTGCTCGGGAGAGTGCTGTGGATATTGCCGGCCTGCTCCAGCCGCCAGATGTCCTGCCCCGTCAAAATGGCGCTGCGGGATGGACCACAACTCGGCGCATTACAGAAGGCATGCGTAAAGAGGATTCCCTCTCGCGCAACGCGGTCGAAAGCGGGCGTCTTGACGACGGGATCACCCATTGCCCCGGTGTGGCACCAGGACTGATCATCGGAAATGCAGAACAGTATGTTGGGCCTCTTCTTGAGGGCCGAGACAGCAGGAAAGGCCGCCCCCAGGGAAATCATGCCCACGGTTTTTAGAAAGATTCGTCGATTTATCGCCATGCTTAATTCCCTCCTTTCTTAAAACAATAGAAGGATCCGGGGACACCTTACTTATTCCCGACTTTGATTGAGGCCCTCTGATTACGAAACAACCGGTGGCTGTCCATGGTATTGCCACAATTACTCCTCCTGAGGCTGTCTTGCGGCATTCTCAATTCGTTCGCGCTGTTTCTTGCTAAGGCCCTGGGAGAAATAGACGTCTGACTTGAGGAAGATTTCCGTCTTTTTCATCCATTCGTCGTGAAGATCCTGGCTGAGATCGCAGTCGAAGCGCGCCAAAATGCTGTGCCGGGTTTCACGGGTGCCCTGGTCCGTAAAATGACATAGCCCCCAGGTAATGCCGCGACCGTCTTTGGTGTCGGTGAAAGCATCGGGAACGTACGGGCCGCCCGCGGTCGGCATCAGGCTGGTCGTGGTGGCCACGCGGAAATGTACGCCGTCGGGCGCAAATTGAATCGTGTTGTGTTCGAGTCCGTGACGGATAACGAGGGCCGCGATTCCTTCCTTGAACGGGAACAGTGTCGTCTCGTGGCCGGAATTCAGGACCGGATTGAGCGGGTGCTTGGTGAAGGGGCCGAACGGATTATCGGCAATCGCCAAGCCTTGGACGCGGATATGGGTCGGTTTCCCGTTCATGTCGGACTTGTAGTAGAGGTAGATTTTCCCGCGATAGACGAGCGGGTAGGGATCGTGGATGGAGTAGTGGTCCCATTCGCCCTCCGCCCCGTTGGGGATGATGATCTTGCCCGCCGGACGCCACGGGCCTTCGGGGGAATCGGCCACCGACGCTGTCACCGGACAGTCGTCGCCGTGTGCGCCGGACATCTCCAGGAACCCTTGGTAATAGAGGTAGTACTTGCCTTTCCACACCAGAATGTCGGGTGTGCAGACGGAACGCCAACCGGGTTGCGGCTTGGGCGGGCGCGGGACCGCCAACCCCTGTTCCTGCCACTTGAAACCGTCGTCGCTGGTGGCATACCAGATTTCCGCAAGATCCCAGTCGCTCGAGGGAACGGTGTCGGTGCCCAGCGCAGCGCCCTTGGGCGGCGTAGGCGTTTGGCGGTGAGTGTACCATACATAATACTTGCCGCCGACGCGGATGATCTTGGTCGGGTCGCGCCGGGAAACCGTGCCGTCATGGTTGTGGTAATCGAAGCCCTCAAGTTGCGTGTACTTGAAGTTGGAGAATAGCTCGTTCTTCTCGGGAGTGACGGCGGGGTATTCGGTATAGAGCCGTTCCATCGCCGCGCTCAAGGGTCGGTCCGGCTTTATATCGGGCAGCCCGTAAGGAAACGCGGGAGGCTCGACGGCGGCCGCATCGCCTTCCTTGACCAGCACATACGCCCTCACCCAATCGTAATAGGTGGTATTGATGGAATCATCGTTCAGCTCCTCGGGTGTCGGCGGGGTTTCCCAGTCGTAAGTCTCGGTGACCAGGTTCAGTTGCATGGGGCGTTCAAACGGGGTCGGGTGATAGTCCGTGTTGGGGCGGAGCGTGAACTTGAATTCGTCGTTGTGATAAAAGTGGACTGTGCCGGCATCCACCCACCAGACGCCATAGACGTGAAAAGCCTCCCCGGCGGCAGGACTGATGAGGGCGTCTCCGGGCACTGCTTTGCTGAACGTCTTGCCGCCTTCCCGCACCCAGACGTGCGTATTCGACTTCATGTAGTGTTTCCGGTCCGGATGTTTTTTTCCGCCGCCTACGGCTTCCTGGACGTCGAGTTCTTGCGCGATGTGCCGATCCCCGTAACGCTGGGGTTCGTTCGAGAACCAGAACGTGGACGACATCGAGATTTTGGACGCCTTCATGCGGACTTCGTAATAGCCGAAATGCCCTTCAGAGCTTTTCGAGACCACCGCGCCGCCGGCGATGGTGAACCTGCCATCGGCAGGATTGAGCACGCCGTTCTTGATCTGCAGCATCCCGTCCTTCAGTGAGAGGGTGTAAGGCATGAACTTGGCTGGCGGCCGTCCTTTCCAGCGCGGATGGTGATCGTGCCATTTCGATGTGTCGAGGGCCGCACCGTTGAACTCGTCCGAGAACTTCTCGTTCGGCACCCACTTGTACCCTTCGGGAGGTTGTGGCGGCGCCGCTACGCAAATCCGGGCGGACAACCCGATAAAGGCGGGCAGCGCGACGGCAAGGACGAGTGACTTGACTTTGTTCATACCCATGCTCACTTTCACTGAGATTTCCCTTATGCCTTCATAAACGGTACTCCTGCAGGCGGTATGGTATCATCCTACTCGAATGACCTGCTCCATTTCAATATCCTTAAAAACAGGTAGCGGCCCTGGCGTTAGAGCAAACATGCCGGCGGCAACAGAGCGATAAATCTCTCGCCCTCCCCAGCGGGTAGGGTGTGCAAAATGAATTTTGCACACGCGGGGGGGGAATTATTTATGATGACCCTATGTCAAATTACAGACGAGCGAGCTCTTGTAGAGAATACTATTTCTTCGCGGTTGTCACCCGGCCACGCGGGTGAGTTTATAGACCCGTCCGAGTTGTGAAGCGGCTTTCAGGTCGCCCCGTTTCAGGGCGTCCCGAACGTCGTCGAGTTTATAAGCGTCCTGCAAAGCCAGATAGGGAGACCATCCCTCGTCGGTGTAGATTAATTCGACATCAACCTGCGCCACATACTCGCCCTCATGAACAATTTTCGTAAAGCGCCTCGTGGTCATCGCTTTCTCCTGCGTCCACTCTGTTTCCTGAACAGACCTGCTGTCTGGCGACAGTCAAGATTTCGCGCCCTATCTCCTGCCTGAGAAGCCTCTCAAACACCCTCAACCGAAGCTTGTCCTGAGCCCGGTCGAAGGGACGACATCCGTGAGTTTCCGCTTAACCCGCGCGAGCTCGTTGGTCAACGAGGATAATGGTGGGGCGAGCCCCACCTACGATCCGATTACAGGAAATACGCATAGACGTAAACCGTCTTGTGTTCCTGATCAAAATAGACCTGGTAGCCTACATTGTTGGAACGGGGTACCATGCCCACAAGTTCGCGGCCCCGAACCATCGAGTCTTGATCGTGTATTTTGACTCCAGCCATTTCCTCCATGTAAGATGCAGCGGAGAACAGGCGGGTGTCATCCTTCTTCATACGCTCGAAGTCATCAGCGTCAAGGTCTCTGATCTGAACGCCAAGTCCCGAAAAGGTTGATTGAACGTGCCCAATGCCCTCAAAATCCGTTTGAAATGTGACGAAGATTTCCGGATCTCTGCGGTGAGATATGATAGCACGCAGGCCATCGGCTTTTTTCGGCAATTCGATACCCCCGAATTTTCTGAGAGCCGGCCTGATCTTTTCCGTTGGCAGCTCTTCCGCCCCTTTGCAGCCCGACAAAATGACGGCCGCGCTGAAAAGGACTGAACACCCAAGAATGGAATACCGTCTGAAATCCTTCATAGATTGTTCTTCTCAATTGGCCCATCCGCATGGGCAAACAAGTTGCCCATCCTACGACTGCGTTAGGGTATTGTCCCAAGCGTAAGAAGACATCTCAGCATGTGGATGCCCAAAGCAAGCATTCCAATTCCGGCTATCAATTCAATCCACTTGGGGCAGACATCAAGTTTCGTTAGCGGGCGGAGTACTAACAATAACAGACCGACCAATAGAGCGCCAACAATAGCCGTTATTTCGAAAGCCCTGCGGCCCATCGACAAGATGATAAACATAGCGATCGTCGTAGGCACTCCCCCAACCAGCAGACTGACAATCGGATTTTGCCAATCTAATCTGTGGCGCTTGTCGCGGAGTTCAGCCCCCTCGTGCGTCCCTTCCCTTCTCTTATCAGAGCAGCCAAATCCTCCATATTCCTGTATCCGTGAAGGTACATCGGTCTATTTGGTTTCTTTGGGTATAATGTGATTTCAGCTACAACGCCGCTCTTGCTATGCACCATCTTTATTCCGAAAATGTCTTTCCACAACAGAGTGTGCTGTTTCTTACCGCACTGTTTGGCAATCCTATCTTGATGTACAAGTACCTTCAACTTGCGTAACCTTCGATCAAGCAGAACCGTCTCAATCGCCAAAATCGGCCCGAGCACAATAGAAACCCTGCCCATAACAATCAAAGCTATTCTTATTCTGAAGTCACAGATATACCATGCAAGGGCCCCGGCAAAAAACGCGAAGAAAAGAACAGCGGCCGCAAGATTTCGGTTCCCTGCCCGAATAAAAGTCTCTGAAAAACCAAATTCCCTCATAGACGATCCCCATGGGCATGTAAGTTGCCCTTCCCGCCGATTATTGCCTTTTGACTTTGAATTCCAGCCACCGGCTCTTAGCCCATTCATTCATTTCGTCCCGATAGCGAAGGGCAAAACCTTCATCTGTGACTTTGTACGCAAAGTCTTTGCCGCTATATGGATCCTTTGCCTGATTACCCGGCAATTTCTCTGGTATATGGCCTGTTCTTGCTGCGATAAGATAAACCTCCAAAGCAACGGTCAGTGCGTTGTAGTTGGCCGCATCCCGGACTGTTAGGTCGTAGCACGATTCAATATAAGGAATGCAGTCGCCCAGGATCAGGAAGTAATCGTTGTCATCATCCCTGTTCTCGATCTGGTCCTCAATTCGCGCTATTAGGTTCCGAAGTTCTGCCTTTTTGCGTTCATGGGGCAGGTCGCTTTTGAGTATTTTGAGAGTGGATTCTAAATGGTTACTGTACCCGTTGCCTGCACGTTCAAGGATTGCGTTTCTGGCATTTGGGTCTGCAGTTGCTTGGGGATACTCCTTCCACCAGGAACCGTATGCATTCGGATGATCCCGCATGAACTGCAAATGCAGACTGCAATTTGACCTTAGCGTCGCGACGATCCGGCTGCCGGACACATTGGAGGGGACAAGATGGTCCTTTAGCCATGTTAGTGTCGGAACGTCCAGCGGCATGGAACCAAGAATATGTCTGACTGAAGTTAAAGCCCTGCCATTAACCATCCGGGAAAGTGAAAACATCAGAGACGTTTCGCTGCCTATGTGGCTCGCAAACCGCTGCATTCCGATACAATGTTCAAGTGCTAACCGAAAGTCTCCCCGAGCGGCAAGGTCGTGAGCATAAACCTGCATGAAACGACTCAATCTCTGTAGTGATGCGCTGAGCACAGTAGGCCCGTATTCCCCTGGGCATAATGGTCCCCAATCGCACGAGGGCATTTTGGTGGCTTCTCGGACAAGCTCGATCGCGGCTCGGGACTGTGGCAGGCTCAGGTATTTCTTGACACTTTCATTGGGTTCCGCACCTTTTGCCACTTCATCCAACACAAGAAAGGTGACCTCGTCATCAGGACCGGGCTCTGGCCAAACCAGCAATGCCTGATAATATAACAATGCTGCATTATCCGCCTCTCTCGCCAATACTGTGGATTGTGCCTTCGTGAGAAAGAAAAAGGTCACGCAAATGACGCAAGTGATTCTCTGTAAATTCTGAGTATCTGGCGACATCTTATTAAGCCCCCTTTTCGTGTCTCGCGTATGCTTCTCCCAATCCGTCACGCCACAGCCTTGGTCGACCTATCTACAGGTTCGCTCGGCAGCCGTAAGTTTAGTTTATCAAAGGCCGGTCTGTCTGTCACGCGAAAAAGATGGAAGACGGAATTTAGAACGTGGGCATCAGGGAATCAGGGAATCAGAGGATCAGGGAGTGGGTATCAGCAAGCCAAGGCATCAGACCATCCAGAAGCAGGAATTCAAGTCCATTCGTACTACAGTCTTTCAACTTCTCGTCTCTTATGCTCGATTTCTGTTTTGAACGTTCGTACCATCTTCATGCACAGTACGTTATGACGCTTTGTCTGGTTTTCGGTTGCGGCCAAGCGAAGTGAA
>DATKWR010000854.1:0-7461 GCA_035529475.1 Sedimentisphaerales bacterium
ATGTTGCGCAAAAGCACGCCGTGGTCGGCGGTCATTATTCTCCAGAACGTCCTGTCTATGTCCCAGGGGATATAAGCCACGCGGCCTTGCCCCAGCTCTCTCAAGTAGAGTTCGCGGATATCCGTATCGGGCCGGCGCGGATAGACATGTTCCATCGGCAAGTCGGGATAGCTGGGTATCAGCGTAACGGGAGAAGGGAAATTAGTTTGCGGCTTGACCTGGAGCCGCCAGATTCCATTGACGATTCTGTACGCGTCGTTCAGCCCTTCCAGGACCGGATGGAATCGGCCCGAGTCCGCATCAGGCTTTAGCCTCAGATATGAGTTCTTCATCGGTCCCTCGACCCCCCCGCCGTAGGAGACGCCGAACACGTCGGCCAAGCCAAAGTCCGACCGGGGTTTGCCTTCTTCATCGTAAAGCGACGTCTCGAAGGTCGCCACCAGACTGCCTCCGCCCCGGACGTACTGCCTGAGCTGCTCGCACTGCGACTCGGAAAGAGCAGCGACATTGGGAAGAACCAACAGTTTGAACGGCTTGAGGTGCTCGGCATCGAGCAGCCGGTCGTTCACCATCTCGAATGGCACCCGCGCTTCGATCAGGGCGTGGTACATCCCGAGTTCGTGACCGCTGCTCTGCTCCTGCCACGGCTGGCCGCCATAAAGCCGTTCAGTCTGTTCCGAATAGACCATCGCAGCCCGGGCCAGCGGGGCGACATTTCGCAAATAGCGCTCATTGGTATAGTGCCACTGATAGATCTTCTCAACCACGTTGAGCCAACGCCGGTCGTAGATGGTTCCCGAGAACTTGACGAACCAGGGGCGCATATTGTTGGCGGTTCCTTCGGCCACCCATATCCGGATTTCCGCCTCGGTTTGCACCGAGTCCTTCCACCGGTACGGCTCTTCCAGGCCGATGCTGAATATGCCGCCCAGAGGCTTCATGCCCATCGTCGCGCGAAGCTCTTTGGCGCGCTTGCCGTTCGACCAGGGAGGAATCACCCCGCTTCGGGCCTGGTGGTCGGTGAAAAAGATGTCCGACAAAGCCCCGGTTACGACATTGTCGGGAAAGCCGTTGGGAATGTAGCGTGACGTGGACTTGACCTTGCGGATCGTACGGTCCCAGAGGAACCATAGCTCTCTGAGCCGTTCGATTCGCCACCCTGCGTACTTGTGGTAGGCCGGATCCTCACGGTTACTTGTCCTCGGCAGATCCATCCCCGCGAACGACTTGAAATTCTCAACGCAGTGCTCGCAGTAGCAGGTCCCGTGACCCGCCCAGCGATTCGAGAAGATCCCATCCAACTGATAGAGCTTCATGATCTCTTCATGCACCTGCGTCATGAAGTCAAAGTTGTATGGGCCCATCGCACAGGTGACCCATAATTCCGGGTTCGACCAATGGCGCCGCTTCTGTCCCTTTGAATCGACGGCGATCCAATTCGGGTGAGCCTCGAAGGTATTATCCCACGTCGCGTGCGGATCGGTTCGGGCGATCACCGCCATGTTCATGGCAAAGCACCCCCGGACCAAATAGCCGAACGGGTCGGAGTCTCCGAGCCAAGCGCTGCGATGGTGCAGGGGAATCTCCGTGGGATAGTACGCCACAGCGCCCCCTGCACTGAGACATGCGCCGTCGGCGTGCACACGCTTGAAGTAGTCCAGCCAGAAATCAGGGTCGAACCGGCCAGGGTCGTTCTCGACCAGAACCAATTGCGCCCAGCGCATCGGCCGGTCAAACCACGCTTGCTCTTTTTCGGCGGCCACGCCCCACGGCGCCCCAAGAACAGCATACGCCCCGGCGGCAGCCGACGTTTTCATAAAATCCCTTCGGTCCATAGTTCGTATCTCGTATCTCGAGCGACGATTCACGGTCGAACCGCCGTACCGTCGCTTCTTCGCACGGGACTCCAATAGCCCGGATGCTCGGGCAACGGGAATTTGGCCGCGAGCTTTTCGTCGATATCAACGCCGAAGCCGGGGGCTTCGTTCACATACATGTAGCCTTCCTTGATGGTGGGACAGCCCGAAAAGACCTCTCTTGTCCTGTCGCTGAAGCGAACGCTCTCCTGAATGCCGAAGTTTGGAATCGCCAGATCGAGGTGCGCATTGGCCGCGTGCCCGACGGGCGAAACATCGCCGGGGCCGTGCCAGGCGGAGCGCACGTTGAACCATTCACCCAATGCTGCGATTTTCCTCGCGACGCTCAGCCCCCCTACCTGCGAAATGTGAACGCGTATGAAATCGATGAGCCTCTCGGCGATAAGCCCCGTCCACTCGTGCGGACTGTTGAACAGCTCGCCCATCGCAATCGGCACACACGTCTGCTGGCGGAGCAATTTGAAATATCCGTTGTCCTCGGGGGCGAACGGGTCTTCGATAAAGAACGGA
This sequence comes from Sedimentisphaerales bacterium, assembly GCA_035529475.1. Classification (GTDB taxonomy): domain Bacteria; phylum Planctomycetota; class Phycisphaerae; order Sedimentisphaerales; family Anaerobacaceae. Next base: position 2,388 of record DATKWR010000854.1, read on the forward strand.
CGGTAACGTTCCAGCCGCTTTACCATGTTGATGGCCTCTATGGGCGGAATCCGCTCGTGAATGTCGTGCAGCAATTCAACCTCTCTGCCGCACGTACTGCGGATGTGCTCGAACATCTCCACCGTCCCTTCCACGTAAGGTCTGATTTCCATCGTGGAATCAGACCGCAGGCCAAACCCCGCTTCTTTGTAGTTGGCCTCCTTCGAGAGGTGAGGCGAGCCGTACCCGCCCCGTTGTATTCGGATGTAGCGGAAGCCTCGCTCCAACCCCTGGCGGACGCTGGCCTCGATCTGTTTGAGGTCCTGACCTCCGCAATGGGTATAACAATCCACCGCGAACCGGCACTTGCCGCCAAGCAGTTGATAGACGGGCATATTGGCCCGCTTGCCTTTGATGTCCCACAGGGCCTGGTCGAGCCCGCTCAGCGCGTTGTTGAGCACGGGGCCGTTGCGCCAGTAGGAGCTCGTGTAGGCGTTTTGCCACATATCTTCAATGTTGTCGGCGTCCCTGCCCTTGGCGAACGGATTCAAGTATTCATCGACGGCCGCCGCCACCGGCAAAGGCCGCTGGTTGAAAGTCGCGCATCCAAGACCATACAGGCCGGGCTCGCTCGTCTCGACCTTGACGACGCAAAGACGTATGCCTTCGGGAGCCGTCAGGATAGCCTTGACTTTCGTGATCTTCAAAGGGGGCAGGCCTTTCGTGGCGTTTGCATATTCATTCGCAAGCGTCTCGTCGCCCCGCGAGGCAATTCCCAGAGTGCCGGCTGCGATACCGAACCCTATTGACTTCATCAGATTACGCCGATTCATCGTGTATCTCCTTGGTTACCAATCTCAGTGTTTTGCAGGTCCTTTCTCACCGGTTTGCGATGCCACCAGGTGGCCAGGACCGAGCCGGAGACATTCATCCAGGGGCCGAAGATCGCCGGCGCCAGGGCGGCCGGCGCGCTTTGCAGCGCGTTCATAGCGAGAGCCGATGCCATGCCTCCGTTCTGCATACCCACCTCAAACGCAACGGTTCGGCACGCGCTCTCGTCAAGGCGGGCGACACGGGAAAGCCAATACCCAAGCACATAGCCGATGAAGTTGTGAATCATTGCAGCACCGACGACGTAAATGCCCACCGTCATCAGCTTCTCCGCCGAGCGCGCCGTGATGATGGCAATGATAAAGACGATCCCCGCCATGGACACAATCGGCAGCGCCTTGTTCATCCAGTTCTCAGGTCCTTTTAGCCACACGCTGATAACGAGCTTGGCCAGGGCAACCACACCGATCAGCAGCAGCCCGACGACAAAGCCGTCCTTCTTCAGAGAGGCGTCGCCATAGGTGAAGACAGCCGGAGGCGCCCAGAGAATCATAGCGGCCGCCAGCAACACGCCGGCTGCGGCTATCGCCGCCAAGACCCCACTTGCATGAAAAGCCTTGTGCCGGCTATACAGGATGCGATTCGCAATCAAGCCGGCCACAATCGGCACAATAATCATATTGATGATGTCAAACATCATGCCGAGAAACTTCACTTCGATAAACTGACCGGCCAGGACTTTCATCAGGAAAGGCGTCATGATCGGCGAAGCCAGCGTCGAGCACGACGTCATGGTCACCGACAGAGCTACGTTGCCGCCGGCCAGATAGGTCATCAAGTTAGAGGCCACCCCGCCCGGACAGGAGCCAATTAGAACCACGCCGGCTGCCACCTCAGCATCAAAGCCGAACACCTTGGCCAGGGTCAAACCCATCAGGGGCATGACGGAAAATTGCAGAACAAAGCCCACGAAGACCGGCCAGGGCATCTTGAAGACCCGGCCGAAATCGGCCACACTCAAGGTCGTCCCCATGCCGAACATGATAATCTGAATCAGCGGAACAATCAGAATCCCCAGGTTGAATCCGTACCACGTCATGAAGGCCGCCGGGTAAACCATCGAGGCGGTTACAAACGCGAAGACCCAGACCGTAAAGGCAAAGCTCTTGAGGAACGGATGACTCATGAAATACAGCGCCAGCGAGGCGAACATCACTATCAGCACCGGACCCAAACCCGAACGGCGGCCGCTGACCAGCATGACAACCACAACCGCACAGCAAATCATAGACACGAATTTCAGGTATCCCAGAAGCGAACGTTCAGTTTTCATGGCTCTCCTACATCAGGGATTTATGATTTACGACTTATGATTGATAATCGCCGCTCGGCGAAGCCGCATTCGTAAATCATAAATATAAAATCATAAATTTCTCAGCTCCACAGCCGGTCATTGGAAGGGTCCCGGTTCCATTCGTCCGTCGGGGCAAAGAGCTGTTGTCCTCGTTCGAGGTGTTCCTTCACAACGTCCAGATTCAGTTCGATGCCGAGACCGGGCCCTTCCGGAACGCGGGCAAAACCATCCTTTTGGAGCGGCTTGTCAACACCCGTGACGATATCCTCCCACCAGTCAACATCGACCGAGTGATGCTCCAGGACCATAACGTTCTCGGTGGCCGCGGCACAGTGAAGGTTCGCCATGAACGAGACGGGAGTGCCGGCAAAGTGCATTGCCATCGCGATGCCGGCTTGCTCGGCGTAGTCGCCAATCTTCTTGGTCTCCATGATACCGCCGGCGGTCGCCAGATCGGGATGAACCATATCCACGGCGTGCTCGTCAATCAGCGGTTTGAAACCGTCCAGCAGGTAGATGTCCTCGCCCGTCAGCAGCGGCACGTCAACGGCATTCTTGATCTCTTTGAGCATGTCGGTGTATTCCCAGGGGACCATATCTTCGAGCCACGCCACCTGATACGGCTGTACGGCCTTGCCCAGCTTGATACAGCTATTGACGCTGATATGGCCAAAGTGATCGGCCGCGATGGGAATCTCCCAACCCACGATTTCGCGGGCCTCGGCGAACCGCTCGCCCAGCAAAGCCGCCCCTTTGTCCGACAACTGTATGCCCGTAAAAGGGTGCTTGCCGTACCAGTTGGTATCCTTTGTCGGGTAGCTCAGCGCCCCCGGGACATTGCGGAGATTCTGGATGCCGCAATCATACTTGAGGAACGTGAATCCCTGGTCAATCCTCTTTTTGAGGCCGGTCACTCGGCCGTCGGGCGTGTCGGCATACAGGCGGACCTTGTCGCGATAGCGGCCGCCCAGCATTTGATAGACCGGGACGCCGTAGGCCTTGCCCGCCAGGTCCCACAGGGCCATCTCCACGCCGGAAACGCCGCCGCCCTGCCGGCCGTGATGGCCGAATTGTTTGATCCGTTTGAAGATCTTCTCTACATCGCAGGGATTTTGACCGAGCAGCCTGCTCTTGAGGATGAGGGCGTAGCGCTCACTGGCCCCGTCCCGCGCCTCGCCGTAACCGCAGATGTCCTGGTTCGTATCAATCCGAATCAGCGGGCAGCGCATCGGCGCTCTGCTGACAACCGCGACGCGAAGATCGGTGATTCTCAGTTGTGTAGGGCTTGAACTTCGCCTGACGTTCTGGGTAGCGAAGGCAACCTGCTCTCCGACTGGAGCCCCGATCACGTTCGCCAGGCTCAGACCCGCAATGCCGAACCCTGCTGACTTCATCAAACTGCGTCGATTCACCATCGAACTCCTTTACTACAGAGCACGGGAGCCAGAGAACAGTGATTGGTGAACGCTTGTAGTGTGCCCGTAAGGGCATTCAAAGGTAACGCCTTACGGCGTCACTACAAATAATTACCAATACGACTTACCAATCACCAATCGCCGCTCACCAGTTCCGCGTTTTCGGATTCAGCATCCCTTCTATTACGTCCCGCGGGACGGGCAGCTTGTCCACGTTTTCTTTCAACCAGCTTCGAAAGTCGTTTTGAATCTCGGGCGACCATCGGCCGTCGATCTGCCCCGGCGTGTACTTGCCTTCCTGCAAGCGCTGATGCCCGAACATATCTCGCAGCGTAATCGCCTCGGATTCCACGACGACTTTCTCAGCCAGATGCGCCGGGACAAAAACGATGCCTTCGCGTTTAGCCAGCACGACGTCCCCAGGACTGGCCAGAGCTTTGCCGATGCGAATCGGGGCATTGATCGCCGTCAGCATGACCTCGCGAAGAAAGCTCGGGTCGGCGCCCCGGTACCAGGCGTTGAACCCTTTGATTTCCTCAAGACCCTCCAGGTCGCGCACGCCGGCGTCGAAGATGACACCGTTGCCCGAATTGGCGTAGATGGCGTTGCCCAGGTTATCGCCGATAAGCGTCCCGTCGAGGACCTTGCCGAAGCCATCCGCTACGTACACGTCGCCCTTCTTGAGCATGTCGATCGGCCACGAGTTGAAGTTGCCGATCCGGCCTTCAGCCTTGCCCTGGCCCATGATGAGGCGGTTGCAGTCAGGGTGCAACGGCATGTATTGAGCGGTCAGCACCCGGCCGACAATCGCCTCTTCGGGATACATGATCGCCCAGCCGGCGGCGTTCTCGTAGCAGTTGGTGTACCCCGCGCCTCGAACGATGCTCCAGGCCTGCGTGACTGAGACGTTCTTCATTCTCTTTAGAATGCCATCCGGGACATAAGGCCGGCCGTCTTCCATCCGCGGCCCCGTCCAGCCCGGCGTGCATTGCAGCACACGCGTCCGGCAGGAAATCGCCGGCGGCTCGATGCCTTCATCGTCCGCCTGGATACGGATATTGCGCCAACGTACCTGGTAAGGTCCGGCGTCCTTCGCCACGCCGTGCACCTGCAGCCCGATGACACCGCGACGGGTCATCCCGTCTCTCAAATCGACGCAAGGCACATCGTTAATCCACGTTTGAATCCGGTCCCCCTTGCACTCGATGCGGAACTTGTTCCATTGCCCGTCTTTGAACGCCTTCGCGGCGGCAGGGTCCGATTTCGTGTCGGCCAGCATGAACCCCCGGCGGGCCTCGTCATAGATACTGCCGGAGGAGCCCAACTTCTCGGTCGCGATTTCCACTTGATAACCATAGACGCGATCCGGCGGTATGATTCGCTTTTGAGGGGTACCATCACGACCGCCGAAGATGAAAACCTTCTCAGCCTCGGCAATTGTGCTGCGAATCTGAACGCCCGAGTTGAGCCCCGGATCGAGCAGCACTTCAAACTC
>DATKWR010000855.1:0-3167 GCA_035529475.1 Sedimentisphaerales bacterium
ATCCAGCACGCTGACCGGCGCCCCGTCCCCCAGGGGGGCATAGACCCGGTCACCAACTGCCACCAACCGGCGGTTCACCTGGGCGGGTCCAACTTTCTTTCCACCCTTCGCTCCACCCCAACTGGGCAGTTCATGTCGCCACAGCCGGATGCCGTTGTAGGCATCGCGTGTGATCAGCGACCAACTGCTGTTGCCCGAGGCAAAGTGTGAGTCGTCCAGAATGCAGAAGAGGCGACCCCGTGCCGAGACCAGGGCGCTGGTCTTGGTCCCGTGGTTCCACCGCGGAAGCGCCTCCCACTGTATGAACCGTGGGGGGCCGGCACGCCGGTCTTTGCTAACAGCATTGCCAGCGGCGTCGCGACGCGAGTGGGTCCATTCGTCCACATCCTGCGGCCACGGCTTGCGGTTGTAGGAGCCGGCTCTGACGCCGTCACGGATGTGCATCAGCACTCCCATTGGGGCCCGGACACGGGCCAATTCGTTCTGATCAATACGGAGCCCCTGGTCTTCGTGCAGGACAAGCAGATTCACCATACTGTCCGCGTAAGGAAGCCGAGATCCGTCCCAAGCCATAACCGATACCCGGCCGTACACGCCCGCATCCCGTATCTCGCGGCGCGCATCCGCAAGCCCGGCACCATCCCGCACAAGCCAGTGGACCAGCACATTAGGCGCCTTGCCCAAAGACACAGCCAGATTCGCGTCCCGTCCCCCCACCAAGACAACCAGTCCACCCTTGAACCCGCTCTCGGCCGGAATCTGCCGGGCAAGGACCTCGCCCGGCTGTGCCCCAACCGGGCATGTAGCCAGGCACGCTGCCACGGCAACCACGAGAGAAGTGCGTTGCAGGGACAGCACTCTTGAGCTAACACGTGTCTTCACCGATATGCTCCTCAACAGAACAGAATCGTCCCCCACTATCACAGGGGTGAGAACTATGGACGTCGGTGCCCGCGCATACCGGAACGCCCCCAGTAGCCCCGCACTCCGAGCGGCGACTCTTACGGAAAACTACTGACTGATAGGAAATTTGGTTTAAGCATATACATGCTATTATATCACCGGGGACATGACGATTCAAGAGAAGAAAACAGCTCACAGCAATCTCGCAACCTTTCGTTCTGGATCGTATTTTGGGTCGGTTACCCACAAACTCGACCTACAGAAAGTGTCGTTGGAACGTATGCGCGATTACCCTCCATACCGTTGCCTGTGTTTGTTCGCCGCCTCTTCTGGCAACAGATCCTTTTTCAACAACCTTTGTATCGTAGGGGTCTTCAAAAACTACCGTCGAAGTTAAGGAACTGGAGGCTTGACCAACTCAGTCAAGCCGCCTAACCTGCAAGAATGGCAGAAGTCGAGCCAGGACATTTTTTCTTTAGTCCGTGTCCTAATCTGCCGGTGTTATGCTGTTACTATATAGAGACGACTCATGTGAACGACAGATTGGGCAGGTATGAGCAACAATCGGCCAGAGAATGAACAACACAAGCAATTGCTGTCGCTTATGTTGCGTCATCAACACCAGATCTTCGCGTATATCTATTCACTGGTGCCGAACCGGTCTGAGGCAGATGACGTGCTCCAGGATAGCTGCGTCATCATTTGCGAAAAATTCAATCAATTCGAGCCGGACACTGATTTTGTGGCCTGGGCCTGTCGCATTGCGTTTTGGGAGATTCGTCGGGTACGGAAAAAACACGCGCGATCTAAGGTCATTTTCGACCAGGTGGTTCTGGAAGCGGTTTCCGATACTGCGTCTATGATGATGGAGGAGATTGATGCTCGCCACAAGGCCCTTTTCCACTGTCTGGAGAAGTTGCCGCTGCGCGATCGTGAAATGATCCTTACACGCTACGAGCCGGGTTGCGGGGTAAAAGAGGCAGCAGTACGCTCGGGACGCACACTGCAAACTACCTATAAGGCCCTGGTCCGCATAAGGAAACTGCTAATGGATTGTGTGACCAACCAGCTTGCAATAGAAGGGAGTTAAGGTGTAATATGGATTTCAACGACCAGGACAATCTGAAACTGACGGCGCTATGTAATGCATTGGTCGATGAGACAATTACGCCGGATCAGCGACATCGACTCCGGCAATGGCTTTGTGAGAGTGAGGAGGCCCGGCATTTTTACGTGCATTTCATGGCCCAGGATGCCGGCCTTTGTGGCTATGCAGCAGAGATGCAGACAGATCCCGCGGATGCGCCTTTGAATGCTTTACCTGGAACCGTTGGCGCTTTACCCGACCGGGAGAAATCGGAGTTCAGGCGGCAGCCCTGGCGACTGCTCCTGAAATCGCCCATCGCCACCATACGGGCAAGCCTGTGGCTGCGCCCAGCGCCCTATGCGCTGGCCGTCGTACTACTCATCGTGTTCGTATTCTCACAAACGATGCGCAACAACTCACAGCCGACTCCTCTGCCAGACCTTGTCGTGCAGCCGCTGCAGGAATCAACAGATGATGGTGTGGCAGTGCTTACACAGGCCGTGGGTGTTCAGTGGGAGCAGGAAACGCAGCCGAAAATTGGCGATACCATACCCTTGAGTGTGCTTCGCATGAAGTCTGGATTGGTGCAGATCGAGTTTTACTCGGGGGCATCGATACTTGTCGAAGGTCCGGCGGAACTGGAAGTGATTTCTGCCGATCAGTGCTTTTGTCGCAGTGGGAAGTTACGGGTGATAGTGCCTCGCTCTGCCCAAGGATTCACTGTGTTGACGCCGGAAATCGAAGCGGTGGATTTGGGTACAGAGTTCGGTGTTGAGGTAAATCCTCCGGGGGAAACACAGGTCCATGTCTTTGATGGAAAAGTCGAACTCTATCCACCCGAGACCGAACGTGCGGCCAAAAGCCGGATCGAGCTGTTGGCCGGTAGCGGCCAACATATTGAACGCTCGGGCGGTTCTTATATGATCACGGCCGATCCGAAGAGATTTATCTCCGTGCAGGAATTAAGACAGCGGAGAGATCGAGAAGTGGCTCGTAGAGACGCGCTTTGGCGTCAGCATACCCAGGCGCTGATGCAGGACCGTCGCGTAGTGGCTCTCTATGATTTCGAAAAAGAACAGGACCGTGTTCTTCACAATCACGGCCTGGGCGGATGCTCGCTGGATGGCGCCATTGTCGGCTGCGAATGGAGCGAAGGGCGCTGGCCGGGTAAACGTGC
>DATKWR010000856.1:0-8315 GCA_035529475.1 Sedimentisphaerales bacterium
AGCAATGGGATATAGACCTGGCATCGTTTGGCGTGGACCTGGCCAATGTCACAAAGCTCGCTATCGGCTTCGGTGACGAGACGAATCCGACGTCCGGAGGTTCAGGCGTAATGTACTTCGACGATATTCGGCTATATCCGCTTCGAGAACCGCAAGCCGAGTCAACGGCCAACTAATTGCGCGGGCGCTACGGCAGAGTTGAACCCATTGGGGCCTATACCGGTCGATGCGTTTTGACTTGCGGCTTTGTCGCTTGAAAATGCCACGCGCGAACATTCAGATAGACGTGATATCGGTTCCGTGAGGGGCGTTGCTGTTCTTTCCCATGGCAGAATACTGTGACACTCCTCAATCGAAAGAGAGGAGCAACAGGGAAAACAAAGTATGCCTGAATGAGAGAGCTATATTACGTCCATTCGGCCGCGATGTTCCCTGGTCATCGCGGCGCTTGTCAGCTCTTGAAGAATGTGGCTTTTCGGAGCATTCCGGTGTTTTACAGATCGCGACAATGGGAGCGTTCAACTTATTATCGCATGAAAACCAAAACAATGAGTCCGTCAACCTGAGAGGGAGTAGATTGCTGCATCCTGGAACTCAAACCGGAGTTGAGCCGGCTTCTTTCCGGGAAGATTTAACAAAGAAACCTCTCGCCCTGTTATCCTCGTGTAAGTTGCACTCCGCCTCTGAGTTCTGCTTTCAGCCAGTAGCTTGATGTCGTCATCGAGCATTCGGACCCGGACACATCAGTCCAACTCGACGACTGCGGACATGTGCTCTTCGGATTCTGGTAAGGAAACCAGCCGTTTCAGCCGAATGTCTTTGAATTCGACCTGCATACCCTTGTCGTGGATCTGCAAGCCGATGGCCCCTCGTTCCAGTCGTCCGCGTTTCACGTTGTCAGTAAACTCTGAAGCGAGTGTGCCGTTGATAAAGAAGCGGAAGTGATTCCCGCGGACAATGATGCGGACTTCGTTCCACTGGCGATCATTGATGTCTGCTTCGGTGAGCGTCCCATCGATGGCGCTGTAATGCGGCTTGCCGTCCTCGTCGATAACCAGCCGCGTTCCGCGGTTACAGGGATACTCCTTGCGCGTGGCGAAGTGGAAATCCCACGCGCCGAGGATGTGAGGACCAATGCCGACATGGCCGAGGTCAGCGTGATACCCTTCGAAAGGCCGCTTGCCGGTCGGGTCGGGTTGAGCGCGGATTTCGACTCCGGTGTTGCCTTTGCCCGGCAGGCGATAACGCAGCTCAAGTTCGAAGTCGGCGAGGTCCTCATCCTTCCAGACGAGATAAGACAGCCTGTCAGCGCTTCCGTGTCCAACAATTGCTCCATCGCGAACAGTCCAATCGGACGCACTCTCTATTGGCGCCGCGCTCCAGCCCTCCAGCATATTGCCGTCAAAAATGGAGACGAAGCCATGACTGTTCGGTTGTTCCTCGCGTTCTGACGACGTAAAACTGAACGAATAGAGCTTGGACTCACTCAGTTCCAATCTTAACTTGATTTCCTTTCCCTTGAGTTTGCCGAAAGAGAATCCATTCTTCCACTGTATCGGGCCGTCCGTCACGGTTTTCGTGAGGGGTTCGCCTTCAGCCAACGGCTTATTGCTGCTATCGAGGAGCCGTATTTGGACGTATCCATTCTTCTCGACGTCGGCAGAGACTCGAAGATGCTCTCCCGTACAAACCACTGGGGTCGTCTTGACAACTGCTGGTTGGTCCGAATCGACCGGCTCATAGCCGGCAAAACCGTCGGGGCGGAGGGTGGCGAGGCAGAAGTATCCGTTTCGCCAGCCGAAATGCATATCGTCGCAGCCGCCGTAGTATAGGCGGATTTCGTCTTTCAGGAATACCGGGTACGCGGCGGCATAGACGGTTCCCCAATCGTATTGCCCCTTCTCGGTGCTGTTGGCGATCAGCGGCGTCCCGGGGCCGATGCGATGCCAGGCGACAGTGTCCGGACTCCAGGCCAATTCTGTGTGCGTGCGGTCGGCGTCGGAATTGTAGATGGCGGGCAGGCCTATATAGACTCCGGCGTAGTAGAATACGGGCATCGCGTAGGTTTGCAGATGGTTCTCGACGCCTTCGAGCACCACTTCGGCCCTGGTCCACTTCAGGAAATCCTTGCTCGATGTCCTCGCGACCTGTCGGCCGCGAGGCTTTGCCCATGTCCGCGTGATGCCGACGTACTCGCCGAGCGTCGGGGCCCAGAAGGCATTGTTGTGCGTATCACCAGGTACATTGGCTTCGGGGCATTCTACGGCGTCGCTCCAATGAATTCCGTCGGGCGAGAAGCCCACGGATATCATAGTGCCTTTGAAGAAAGCCTTGTAGCGGCGTTTCGGGTCGGGATCGCGCATATCCTTGAAGATGCCTGAGCCGTGCGGGCCTCGCCAGACGATATTGTTGTCCTTGCTGCCTTCGAACTCGACGATCCCAAGGCTCGGCTTTTCCCACCTGATACCGTCGGGGGAGACGGCATAACAGATTCCCATTTCTCTGCGCCGGCCTGTGTGCCTCCCCAGATACTTGAACTTGCCGCCGTTGATACGATCCTTTCGGGACGTATTGGCCGTGCTTTCGTCGATGATGAAGGGACTGTACCAACACTTGTAAAGGTTTTCATCTTCGTCGTAGAGGACATTGGCGTAGAGATTGTCAAACCGCGGCTCCCAGGGCTTGTCTTCCATGAACAACGGATTGCGTGGGTCCTTTTTCACGATACCGAGTGTCAACTCAGCGTTTTCGGTATTGTCGATAATCCGGGAGTCGAGCAGAAGATATCTGTCACGTCCTGGGGCGCCAGCTTCGCCGGGGGAAGCGCCGCTCGCCTGAGAGCTCCACAGGGCCACTGTGAGCGTCACCATTATCACATCCGATATGTTCCTCTTTGCACATCTACCGATCATAGCCATCACGACGTCTCCTTTACATCATGGTCATTGGGGATCTGCCAATATACCCGACGACCCTTGTCAGTCTTCTTTTCTTTCCATCGTTACCAGATTCCACTTGTCCGGATCGAACGGAGCCCGCGTTTCTTTCGTGGCTGGGTAGCCGCCTACCTCCTGTTCGCTGTCAATTATTCTTCCACTCCCGTCACGACCATCCTATATATCACTCGATGTATTTGTGCTGACCCAGAATTTATTCTTTGTGGTGATCTATCTCTGCGCTCCATTCATGTGCCCCAATATCGGGACTGTGGTCGATGATTCTCTCGCCCCAGAAATCCAATCCCCCATTGTTCGGAATAATGCTCCCACCGTCAATACAGGGCGAGTTTGATGCCAGTCGATACCCAAGCAGCGATTCTCGGGTTCTCATGTCAATACGGATACCTCCCTGTCCTGATGCTTCGAAGAGGGGATCGGCAACAACAGGATTTTGATCGGATTCATGCGGCGGGATATTGAAGTACAGGTTGTTGTTGAACCTCGTGTTGATTCCTCTGCTGTTCTTCCCCCAGCGTCCCTTGCCCTCAAAGTAGAATATATTGTTTTCAAACACGGAATTCACAGGAGTACGATTTTCAGAAAATACCTCGACATCATAATGCTTACTCACGTAGTGCGTATTATTGTAGATATAAACATGATCCGCTGACCGCTCACGTTCAAAGCCATAGAAATAAATACCTTCCCGATCATTTTGGCTGATGTTGTAGCGTATAAACACATAACGGGTAGGCCGTTTCATAATGCCGCAAAACCAGAGATTGTCGTGACTGTAGTTGTACTGAATATAGGTATGGGTGCAGTTATAGTCCGCATCAAAGGCGCCCCGGTCTATTCCACCTTCTCCGACATTTCCGTAAACTTCATTATACTGGATCTTGATGCCCCGGGTGTTATAGCAGAATATGCTGTGGCCTGTGCTGTACCGGCTGCTGTTTGCCAGTGTATTGTATTCATACACGGCATCCTTGCTGACACGCGCTATGATGCTGTTTCGGCCCGTATGGTCTATGAAATTACCGGCTACATAGACCTTGGTCCAGAAATAGTCTGCGCGTTGATCCTCTGCCTCGGTATCAAAAAGTACCTTCGCATGAGGGGAGTTATTGCCAATCCCGACTCCTCCGACTCTCTCGATCCTATTGCCAACAATGCGGACATCGTGAAACTTCGCCGGCTTCTCTCCCTCAACATGGACATGAATGCCACCTCGGCCTTTACCGGCAACTTTACCGTTGACATCATGGATGGAGCAGTTGGTGATATGGATATGATGGTGAGTCTTACCTGTGTCCCGGGCCAACACATAGATGCCAAACAATGTTCCTTGATCCCCGTCTGTACCGTCTGTGTTGGTAATCTCAATTCCATCAATCTCCCAGAACTCCACATTCTTCAAAAAAATGCCAGCCGTGTTTTTCCCCAACGCATTGATGATCGGCTTGTGGCCCTCGCCATAGGCATTGAGACAGATAGAGGCATTCTCGGTTCCGCTGCCCATGGGAGAAAACGTGCCCTGAAAGGCGGCTCCTCGCTTAAAGAGAATAGTGTCACCCGGCCGGAATTCGGCCTCTTTGTATAAATCGAAGTCGGCCTGCGAATCGATGCGATACATCGCCGCGTCCACAGATGATCCAATAACAACCATCAACAATCCGACACACCTGTGTAAGCTGGGCCGTACTCTATTCTGCTTCATCATATTTTGCCCTCTGGTAAGGAGTGCGCGGCTCAGCAATCGAGCCCAGAACTTCCTCGAACAAACCCGGCCATTTCCCTGCTTCGAGCGGAATGAAGCGCATCGTACCCTTCTCGCCCCTTACATCCGCCGCCTTGACCGGCAATAGCGTCATCATTCCTCCCGTCTTGTTGCCTTTGCCCGACGACCGCAACACCTGCGAAAAAATCTGTTGCCCTTCCCTGTTTTCAAGCGACACCGTTGAACCGTTGCAGATCACCCCGATTCCATTGCCTTTGCCGTCTGTGACAGCGGCCAGGTCCACGTTGGCCCGGTTGCCTTCGTAATAGCGGTTCTCAGGGTCGGTGACCGGTCTCAGTGCGATGTGCCATATGCCTCGCTCTGCAGCATCACTCTGACCGGGACAGGAATTGTAGGGACCATCACCGATGAATGCGCCGCCGAGACGATCATGGGCCTCTATCATCTCCCAGTGCTCTTTGAGGCCCTCGAAAGCCGAGCCGAGTGAATGGTTGTATTCGGTGCAGATCACCGGGCGATGAATGCTTCTGTCAAGGGCGAGGTCACTCAGGTTGATCTTCCGATCTCGATCCGGGACCTCCACTACGTATGGATAATGGGGCGCAGCGATCTCAATACTCTCGGGCACGTTGAAGATAAATTTAGTTTTCTCGGCAAACTCGGTCAGGTTTTCACCCTTGGCTGGTGTCTTGCCTTTCGAGTCCTGTGCGCCCGGCAGCAGGCGGAAACGGGTCGGGTCTAGTTCCGTCACACGATCTGCCGTGTTCGCAACGATGGGAGTAATGGGGTTTTCATTCCCGACACTCCAGATGAGAACCGAGGGATGATTCTTGTCCCGTGCAACCGTCGCCTCAGCCCGCATCAGCAAGATATCCCCGTAGGATTGGTCTTCCAGGTTCTTGTCACCAAACCCAAAAGGCACTTCACAGATAACATACATACCATACTGATCGCACAGCTCCAGAAATATCGGATGCGGCGGATAATGGGAGGTGCGCACCGCGTTGATGTTCGCCTTTTTCATCAGCTCAATGTCTTCGCGGTAGTGCTCCTCGCGCAGGGCGCGGCCCACGTCCGGATGGATGTCATGATGGTTTACGCCCCGCAGCTTGATCGGACGATGGTTCAGTTTGAACACGTCACACTCGATGCCGACCTGACGGATGCCAACTTTTCGCGTTATAGAGTGAAGAACATCATTGCCCACGCGAAGATCCAGTTGCAGATCATAAAGATTGGGTGTTTCAGCATTCCAAAGGAGCGGATGATCAACGTGAAGAGCCACGGAAGCCACCCCTTTCTTTCTGTCCCGCATATTACCGGTCGATTTGCCTCGACCCACTGTGCGCCCCCCAGGTTCGATCGGCGTGCTGGACATGGTGAAATCCGATGCCTCGGCAGAGGATCGGGCAACAGTAACCTTGCATTGCACACTGGCACTGGACAAATCCGGCTTCATCTCTGTTGTGACCGTCAGATCCTGAACATGCACATCGCCGACAGCAAAGAGTGACACATCGCGATAGATTCCGGAAAGTGCCCACGCATCGTGCGTGTCAAACTGCCAACCTTTGAAGTGCCGGTACACGCGGACTGCCGGCACATTGGGCTTTCCCCACCCGACCAGTTCAGTGATGTCAAACTCGCTACGGTTAAAAACGCTCTCGAAACGACCTGCATGCCTGCCGTTTGCCCAAAACTCAAAACCGTACAGCACGCCTTCAAAACGAATGAGCACGCGTCGATCTTTCCATGCCGCAGGCACCTCGAATATTCGACGATACAGCCCCACGCCCTCCCGCGGCTCTTTGTAAAGGGGTTCCTCGAAACCCTGAACTTCCCAATTGCCCGGAACCTCGATCGTGCTCCATCCCGACGCGTCGAACTCCGGCTGGAAGAAGTTTTCCTCCGGGCCGTTCAGCATAAAACGCCACTCGCCATTCAGAGATATCTGCCAGTTTCCACTCCGGTCTACGGGGATATAGGCCAAGCTTGCGGCTCCGACTGAAGCGCCAATGGCAATCACAATCACTCCACATAGCAGGAAGTGCAGTGTTTTCGACATCTTGCATTCGACCATACGCGACACCTGTAGGTCGTCAGTATAAATGAGACAAAAAAGCCTTTGATTCAGGAGACGATCTTAGCTCCGATTGTAATTGTACTATTATACTCTCTCCTTTCAAGAACAGTTCTTCTTCAACCCGGTCCGCTTCGCCAGTATTTTGTTCTGGGCGCAGACATCGATCTGGACCCGAACTTGGCCAACGGAGAGGTCTTCCCGCAGCTCTCAACGGTACGTCGATGATCTCGTCGGGCTTGTGTTCCGCTATGGGGAAGAAGCAGGTTCCTGATGCAGATACTTTTTTTCTCGTGTCTGTTGCGATATGACGTGCTATACTGGCGGTAACGTGGCTGAATGTGAAATGAAGCTAGCGATTCACGAACAGTGCCACAGTTTGCAGGAGCACCGTCAGTGAAATCAGATGCGAAATCTCAGATCTGCAATCTAACTTGTTGAGAGAATCCTATGGCCAAACAAAAGACGACGATAGTAGGCGAGAATTTAACGCCAATGTTGTTAAGAGAATTGGGCGCCGTGGACAACTTTGCGCCCACGCCGGCGAATTTCAAGCCTGACGGAAACTGGGTCAACAAGTACAGGATCTGGACATGTCACGGTTATCGCGAAAGCGGCAATCAGGATGTGGGAAGCCTTCGAGTCTCACGCCGCGCCGGTTCGAATGAGACTTTTACCCTGGAGGTGCATCAGGAAGTTGTCCAGACCGACGAGTTGACAAACGTTATTGATGCCACAGTGGAGTGCCGGAATGACCATTTGGCCTCACCCGTCCAATGGAATCTGTCGAGCCGGTTTTTGGGCAAGGACGGCGATTACACTTCCGAACTGAGCAACCGTAAGGACAGCAGAGGATATCAGCGGGCAGACCGAACCACCGGAGACTGGTGCCTGTTGGAGGCTGTGCAGCGTCTTGCCTTCGAAAAGCAGAGTTTTTTGAGCTTTGATCTGCTCGAAGGCATGAGTATCTCGAAGCCCGGACACCGGTTGTTCTACCGAGGGGCTCTTTCAATGAAGACAGGCGACCGAGACATGCCACTATACTGTTTTGTCCAGTTGGGAAGCGCGATTCTTCCTTGTGAGTATTGGCTGGACGATCTTCATCGATTGTTGGCTGTCATTTCAATGAACAAAGCTTATATCTTGGAGCAATAGGCAGAAAAATGAAAAGAGCTAAAGCGGAAAGATCAGCCGAACGCCTCGTGAGCCGACGGGAGTTCGTAAAATTGGGCAGCGGCGCCGTCGCGCTATTGGCTAATCGCACTTTGACAGGCAATGTCCTTGCCGGCCGCAGGAGTCGCAAGCCCATGCCTGGGAACATCCTTCTAATCTTCACGGACCAGCAGCACCTTGACACAATTGCAGCCGGAGGTTGTCGGCACCTGCGCACACCTGCGCTCGACAGGCTCAAAACGAACGGCGTAAGCTTCGCTCAATCTTATTCGGCTAATCCCGTATGCAGCCCCGCGAGAAGCGCTGTTTTCACAGGCCGGACCAGTTGTGAAACCTCCGTTTACACAAATGGACGCTCAATCCGTTCGGGTATCCCGAATCT
>DATKWR010000857.1:0-4015 GCA_035529475.1 Sedimentisphaerales bacterium
ACGATGGGCACGCCTACCACCAGGGCGATTCATACGGGGCGCATCGCTACAGTTGGGACACGTATCCCTTGTGGATTTTCGACCGGCTGGGCGCGGGCAATGTATATAACCCCGAGCAGCATTTCGTGCCCTATTTGTGGACTTACACCACGCGGCCGGACGGCCAGCGGCTGCGGGCCGGCGACACCTTCGCCCACAGCGCCCCGCGGGGCCGGCCCTGGGGACAGTACATCGGGACGGTGCTGACCGCCAGCTACTATGGCGACGGCATCCTGCTCGATCAGTATGAACGGCAGGGCGGCAGCGGCGGCAATGAGACCATCTTCGAGTTTCTCTGGCGGGACGCGTCGCTCCAGCGCAAATCCATCGCCACGCTGCCTTCTTCGCGATATTTCGGCTCGCCCTTCGGCTGGATGGTGGCGCGCACCGGCTGGGGGCAGGACGCCGTGATCGCCGAGATGAAGATCAATGAATACAACTTCGTGAACCATCAGCACCTCGACGCAGGCGCGTTCCAGATCTACTACAAGGGGGCCCTGGCCATTGATTCGGGCCTCTACTCGGGTTCCTCGGGAGCGTATGGCAGCCCGCATTGCATGAACTACTATTGGCGCACCATCGCGCACAACAGCCTGCTGATTTACGACCCGAGCGAAGAGTTCGGCAAGCGAGGCTATGGCAACGAGGGCGGCCAGCGCCTTCCCAACGGCCGCTCCGAGGCGAGAGACCTGAGCGTGCTGCTCGCACCGCAGAACGGGTACCGCACGGCTAAGGTCCTTGCGCACGGATTCGGTCCCGATCCGCAAACGCCCGACTTCACGTTCTTGCAGGGTGACATCACCGATGCCTACAGCAAGAAGGCCCGGGAGGTGACGCGGTCATTTGTTTTTCTGAATTTGCGCAATCCGCGAGTGCCGGCGGCCATGGTTGTCTTTGACCGAGTGGTGAGCGCCGACCCAAGTTTCCGCAAACTCTGGTTGCTCCACACGCTCGAAGAGCCTCGCGTGGATTCCGCCTCGGCGGTGGTGGATTGTACCCAATACGGCAACAGCGGCCGGCTCACACTGGATGTCCTGCTGCCGGCCGCCGCAAATGCGGACCTGGCCAAAGTCGGCGGGCCGGGCAAGGAATTCTGGGTGTTCGGCCAAAACTACGCCAATGACGTCGATCCGCAGCGATTGGAACGAGGCTCCATTGAGACCGGCGCATGGCGCATCGAATCATCGCCCAAAAACGCTGCCGCCGAGGACTTGTTCCTCAACGTCATGCAGATAACCGACCGCCAATCGCCTGGCCGGTGGCCCGTGCGGTACTTGGATGTAGCCGAGCGTGTCGGCTGCGTCATCGAGGGACCCGAGGCGGTGTGGGTCGTTGTAATGCACAAGAATAACCAGCGCTCCGCCGAGCCGCTGAGGTTTACCGTGCCGGGGCAAACCCCCGCGCGTATGCTTGTGACCGACCTGGAGCCGGGCCGCTGGAACGCACGGCGCGAAGGTTCCGCAGAGACTCTCGACCTCGATGTCAATGAAGATTCAGGTGCGGCGTGGTTTGAAGGTTCGACTGGCACATGGATTCTCTCCGAATTGAGGTGAGTATGGCAAGGGTTGTGAAATTCCAGATATCTGCGATTCTGTTGTCTGTTGTTGTGAGTATTGATTCGTCGGTTGTTGCCGGCGAATCCGCTGTGGCCTTACCGCCCGGTGTGAAGGCGGTCTGGGACTTGAGCAAAGCGTATCGGCAGACAACGCCTACGCGCGAGCGGATCTGCATCAATGGGCTTTGGCTCTGGCAGCCGGCGGAGGCCAAATCGGACGAGGTGCCGGCGGAGAACTGGGGATACTTCAAGGTCCCGGGGTGCTGGCCCGGTATCACCGATTATATGCAGAAGGATAGTCAGACGGTTTACGCTCATCCGAGCTGGTCGAATCGCAGGCTCCGCGATGTCACGGCCGCCTGGTACGAACGCGAGATTGCGATTCCCGCCCATTGGGCCGGCCAGCGGATTGTAATCCAAATCGAGTATCTGAATTCATACGCGGCGGTCTATGTGAATGCCAAGAAGGCAGGCGAGACGCAGTTTCCTGGAGGCGAGGTGGACCTGACTTCGGTGTGCCGTCCGGGTGGTACTCACAGGCTCAGCTTGTTCGTGGTTGCCATGCCGCTCAAAGGCGTGATGCTCTCCTATACGGATTCCGCCTCGGCCCGGGAGGTCAAAGGTTCTGTCGCTCGACGGGGCTTGTGCGGCGATGTTTACCTGGTCAGCACGCCATCCGGGCCGCGCATCGCCGACGTGAAGGTCGATACGTCGGTACGCCGTCGCCAACTCACCCTCAGCACGGCGGTCGAGGGACTGCCTTCGGACGGACGGTACGCCCTTCGCGCACGGATCGTCAAAGATGGCCGAAGCATCAGAGAATTTACTGGCGAGGCGTTTGGGCAGAGCGATCTTACGAATGGCCGTATCGCCTTCACGCAGGAATGGATGCCCGACAAACTCTGGGATATCCATACGCCCGAGAACAAATACGACCTTGAGGTTTCGCTTCTCGATGCTAAAGGAACAGTGCTGGATGCAAGCTGGCCCGCACGATTCGGGTTCCGCGAGTTCTGGATCGAGGGGCGGGACTTTTTTCTCAACGGCACCCGCATTTTTCTCTCCGCCGTGCCGCTCGACAATGCCCAGGTCGGTGCCGCATCGGCCGGCTACGAGACCGCCCGCGAGAGCCTGGAGCGGCTCAAGAGCTTCGGAATCAATTTCGTTTATACGCACAACTACGGCTGCGAGCCGGGATCGCATCTGAGCTTCGCGGAAGTCCTGCGAGCCGCCGACGACGTGGGGATGCTCGTAGCGCTTTCTCAGCCGCACTTCAGTCACTACGATTGGCAAGCCCCCGACGCCGACAGCAACAATGGCTACGCCCGCCACGCGGAATTCTACGTTCGCGCTGCGCAGAATCACCCATCGGTCGTGGCGTATTCCATGAGCCATAACGCCACCGGTTACAGCGACGACATGAACCCTGACATGATCGACGGAATTCAGGACGGGCGCGACACCTGGGCCTTGAGAAACGCCAAGACTGCATTACGGGCCGAAGCTATCGTCAAGCAGCTTGACCCGGGCCGCATCGTTTATCACCACGCATCAGGCAATCTCGGCTCGATGCACCCGATCAATTTCTATCCGAACTTCGTCCCGATTCAGGAAATGTCCGACTGGTTCGAGCATTGGGCGACGCAGGGCATCAAGCCGGCTTTCCTGTGTGAATACGGCGCGCCGTTCTCATGGGATTGGACGATGTATCGCGGCTGGTACAAGGACCAGCGCGAATTCGGCAGCGCCAAGGTCCCGTGGGAATTTTGCCTGGCTGAGTGGAATGCCCAGTTCTTTGGGGACAAGGCATTCCAAATCAGCGAGCCGGAGAAGGCGAATCTTCGCTGGGAGGCCAAGCAGTTTCGCGCGGGCAATCTGTGGTACCGCTGGGATTATCCTCACCAAGTGGGCTCGACCAGCTTCGACGAGAGATATCCCGTGTTTGCCATGTACCTGGCGGACAACTGGCGGGCGTTTCGCACGTGGGGAGTGTCGGCGATTTCCCCGTGGGAGCATGGGCACTTCTGGAAGCTGCGCGAGGGAGTGGACAAGGGCCGCAAGCAATTCAAGGTGGATTGGGAGGGCTTGCAGCGGCCCGGTTTCAGCCCCGACTACATCGAGCAGCGATATGAGCGGATGGACCTGGCCTTCGAGCGCTCCGACTGGATCGCCACGGCTGCCGCCCAAGCCCTGATTCGCAATAACCGTCCGCTGCTGGCTTACATAGGCGGCAAGCCCACCCGATTCACCAGTAAGGACCACAATTTCCGTCCCGGTGAAACCGTTGAGAAACAAATCATCGTCATCAATAACTCCCGCGAATCCGTGACGTGCGATTGCGCGTGGTCGTTCAGCTTGCCGCAGGCCATGACCGGCAGCAAGACAGTCACGGTTGCGACGGGCGGGCAGGAACGTATTCCG
>DATKWR010000858.1:0-12675 GCA_035529475.1 Sedimentisphaerales bacterium
CGTTTCGCCGCCGCCGGGGCGTTGTGCAAACTTGGACGTTGCCGCGCGGCTTTGCAGGTTCTCGCCGAGGGTCTGGAAGATGAACGCGAAGAAACGGTCCTGCACGCGGCACGTGAGATAGAAGGAATCGGCAAGAAGGCCCGGCCCATCGTCGCCCAGATCGAGCAGGCCCGGGCGCGATGCAGGCTGCCCGATGGCGCCTATAAGAACAACAATCACGCGACGTTTATCGACTGGGCGCTGAGGTATGCGATGGAGAATTGCCGGCAATGAAGTTATCAGCAAACCTGCACAGCGCCTCCTCCGGCGCGCCGACAGGCGGCATGTACGTGATGGTCGTGTGTCTTGTGGCTGCTTTAGGGGGGCTGCTGTTCGGCTACGACACCGGGGTCATCAACGGGGCGATTGGGCCCCTAAAAGTGCACTTTGCCCTTGATGCGAGCTGGACGGGCTGGGCGATGGGTTGCGCGCTGCTCGGCTGTGCGATTGGCGCAGGGGCCGCCGGCGTGTTGAGCGACCGTTTCGGCCGCAAGAAGGTGCTCATCCTCTCGGCGGTGCTGTTTCTGGTCTCGGCGGTCGGGACCGCCATTCCAAAGTCCGTCACCGCATTTATCATTTACCGCATCCTCGGCGGGCTCGGTGTCGGAGCGGCGTCGATTTGCTCACCCATGTACATCGCCGAGATCAGTCCGGCCCGGATCCGCGGCCGGATGGTGTCGGTCAACCAGTTCGCCATCGTGACGGGCTTTCTCGTTGTTTACTTCGCAAATTACTTTATCGCCCGCCACGGTGACGCCGCCTGGAACGAACTATCAGGCTGGCGTTGGATGTTCGCCTCGGAGTCGTTGCCCGCCTTGCTGCTGCTGGTTCTGCTATTTTTCGTGCCGGAAAGTCCTCGCTGGCTGGCAAAGCAGAACCGCGATGCCGAGGCGATGGAGATTCTCACCCGCGTCGATGGGGCCGAGTATGCCAAGAGCGAATTGCTGGAGATCAAGGACGCGATTGCCCACGAAAGCGGCTCGCTGAGGCAACTGCTCGAACCCCGTATGAAGATCGTGTTGGTGATTGGAATTGTGTTGGCGGTTTTGCAGCAGGTTACCGGGATTAACGTCTTCCTTTACTTCGGCACGGAAATCTTCAAGAAGATGGGTTCCGGGACCAGCGTGGCTCTTCTGCAAACGGTGGTTGTTGGGGCCGTGAACCTGAGCTTTACCGTTATCGCCATCTGGACGGTGGACCGGCTGGGCCGAAAACCTCTGATGATGATCGGTTCAGCAGGGATGGGGATTTCTCTGCTGGCGATGGGTTTGGCGGCGTATCTGCAGAGAACCGAACTGTGGGTTCTGCTATTCATTCTCGGTTATATCGCGTGCTTCGCGCTGTCGGTCGGGCCGGTGACATGGGTTATCTTATCGGAGATCTTTCCCACGCGGATTCGCGGCCGGGCCATGGCTATCTCGACCGTATGCCTGTGGATCGCGAACTATCTTGTCTCGCAAACGTTTCCCATGATGGACGAGAGCGCGTGGTTCATTGAGAGGTTTCACCGGGCTTTTCCATTTTGGCTGTACGGCGTGTTCTGTGCCGTTCTGCTGGCGTTTGTTTGGCGATTCGTGCCCGAGACCAAAGGCAAGACGCTCGAACAGATAGAGAAACATTGGACGACTTTAACGATTGATAGTTGACGATTGACTATTTTCAATTGAAATGTCTTTCCCACAGCATCTAACTGTACATAGTCACACGATAACGATCGTACCGCGGTACGCCGAGACCGACAAGGGCGGCGTCGTTCATCACAGCGTTCACCCGGTATGGTTCGAGATGGGACGCACGGAGCTTCTGCGCGCCAACGGGGTGGCCTATAAAGACCTTGAAAAGGCCGGCGTGTTTTTCGTCGTGGCCCGCTTGCAGATAAAGTATCGACAACCGGCGGAATATGACGAGAAGCTGGAACTGGAGACAATTTGTTCGCTGGTGACCGCCGGCAAGGTCGAGCATGCCTACACGCTGCGACGCTGTCGCGATGGGGTGGTCCTGGCCGAGGGGGCCAGCACGTTGGCGTGCGTCAACAGCGAGGGAAAGATTCGCAGAGTCCCCGCCTTCTTCCAGCCGGGGCCGATCTGAGTCCCGTTCGTAGTGATGCCGTCAGGCGTTATTTCCACAATGCCCTTACGGGCACACTACGAACTGGCGTTTCTCCGTCCTCGGATTTCCGACGTCCGACTTGCGGATTTCGATTGACAATCTTCAAGCGAATGGGGATACTCAACGCTCGTTGCTCGACGCTCGTCGAGTATTGAGAACCTGCGAATCGAGAATCGACATGAAAAAAGAAAGCTGTGGTCTTTTCGGGATTTTCGGGGACCCCGATGCGGTCCAGAAGACGTACTTCGGCCTGCACAGTCTCCAGCACCGCGGGCAGGAATCCGCCGGCATCGCCTCGACGGACG
Source organism: Sedimentisphaerales bacterium (assembly GCA_035529475.1). Taxonomy (GTDB): domain Bacteria; phylum Planctomycetota; class Phycisphaerae; order Sedimentisphaerales; family Anaerobacaceae. The sequence continues at coordinate 2,454 of DATKWR010000858.1, forward strand.
GCGAATCGATCCAGTGTTATACGGGAATGGGGACGGTCCGAAGGGTATTCCGAGCCAGAGAGGACATTTTTGAGAAGCTGGCCAATTCGATTGCGATCGGGCACGTTCGGTACTCGACAATGGGAACCAGCCGGGCGGCGAATTCGCAGCCGCTGCTGGCCGAATACTCGCGCGGGCAGGTGGCGGTGGCCCATAACGGCAATCTGACCAACGCCGGCCGGCTGCGGGACGAGTACGAGGCGTTTGGCAGCATCTTCAAGAGCACTTCCGATACCGAAGTTATTATTCATCTGCTGGCCAAGCCCACGCACGTGAGCCGGCCCGATCCGCTGGCCCACGTGCTGAACCATCTGAAGGGGGCGTACAGCCTGCTGTTTCTGTTTGGGGATCGGATTGAAGCGGCCCGCGACCCCCATGGGGTCAGGCCGCTGTGTGTCGGGCAGACGGAGGAAGGCGCCTACGTAGTTGCCAGCGAGACGTGTGCATTGGACACCGTTGGGGCTCGATTTATTCGTGAGGTCGAGCCGGGTGAGATCGTGCGGCTGGACAAAGACGGCCTCCACAGCCGGTTCTTCGTCACGCCGGGAACTGTGACGCCGGCCCACTGCATTTTCGAGCACGTCTATTTTTCCAAACAAAACAGCACACTTTTTGCGGAGAACGTGCACGAGTTCAGAAAGAAGCTGGGCAGGCAGCTTGCGGCCGAACACCCAGCGGATGCCGACGTAGTTATTCCGGTGCCGGACTCGGGGACATCGGCGGCCCTGGGATACGCCGAATACAGTGGAATACCGTTCGATATGGGACTGGTGCGAAGCCATTACGTCGGCAGAACGTTCATCTCGCCGGACCAGGCGTCCAGAGAGCTGGAAGTCAAGCTCAAACTGGCGGTGGTCAATGAGGTTGTCCGGGATAAGCGCATCGTGGTCGTGGACGACTCTATCGTTCGCGGCACGACTACCAGGGGCAAGATCAGGACGCTGCGCCAGGCCGGAGCCAGGGAGATTCACATGCGGGTCAGTTGTCCGCCGATCAGATTCCCCTGCTTTTACGGCGTTGACTTCCCGACCAAAGAGGAACTGTTGGCGAACAATCGCGATTTGGACCAGATCAGGGAATTCCTGGAGGTGGACAGCGTGGGTTACATGTCGCTCGAAGGGCTGCTGTCTTGTGCCGTACTGCCGGAAGACCACTATTGCACCGCCTGCTGGAGCAGCGACTACAGAATTGCCATAGACGTTGCGGGCGGTAAGTCTGCCCTGGAGCGTTACCAGATGCGAATGTTTGACGCAATAGAGTGAAATCGAGTGGGGGATTTCCAGTCCCCCGGCTTGGTGGGAGAATCATAGAGCGAATGGGGTCGGTTAGCGAATGAGCAAGCATGTCAGCTACGAGCAGTCGGGTGTGAGCATTGATGCCAACGATCGGATGGTCGAACAAATCTACTCGGCGGTCGCCAGCACATTCGGGCCTCGGGTCATCGAATTGCCGAACGGTTTCGCCGGATTATTCAGGCTGGACTACGACGAGAGACTGTTCAAGAGGAATTACAAGACCCCGGTCCTCGTTGCCTGCACCGATGGTGTAGGCAGCAAGGTTCAGTTGGCCGCTGAGATAAAGAGGTTCGATACGATTGGCATCGACCTGGTGGCGATGAACGTGAACGATATGCTCGTTCTCGGCGCTGAGCCGTTGTTTTTTCTGGATTATCTGGCGATCCACAAACTGGAGCCGGACGTGGTCACCGAGCTCGTCAAAGGCATCGCAGCGGGGTGCCGGCAGGCTCACTGCGCGCTGATCGGCGGCGAGACCGCCGAGATGCCCGACACCTATCGCGAAGGTGACTTGGACATGGCGGGGTTTGCCGTCGGCATTGTCGAGCGCAAGAGGATCATCACGGGCCAGGACGTCAGGAAGGGCGACGTCGTTCTTGGCCTTGCCTCCAGCGGATTGCACAGCAACGGGTACTCGCTCGTTCGTAACATCTGTTTCAAGCAGGCCGGGCTCAAAATGACCGATGTGCTGGACGAGCTCGATGGCGCCGTGCTGGGTGACGTGCTGCTGGAGCCTACGTTTATCTACGTTCGCTCAATCACAAAGTTACTGTCGCAGTACAAGGTCAAGCGCGTGGTTCACGCGATGGCGCACATTACCGGCAGCGGCCTGGTCGGCAACATTCCTCGCGTTTTGCCCAAAGACTGCAACGCCGCGATCAGGAAGTCGAGCTGGCCGGTGCCGAAGATCTTTTCATTTCTCCAGGCAAAAGGTCCCGTCGAGGAAGAAGAGATGTTCAGGGTCTTCAATATGGGGATAGGATTTGTGCTGATCGTGGCTGAGGATTTCGCCGAGGCGATGGCACGGAAACTGACGCGATCCGGGGAAAAAGTTTACAAGATAGGCAGGATAACCACGGGGACCGGCAAAGTCGTTCTGAAGTGATGCCACCCAATGCGGAAAACGAAACACACCATGTTTGTCGTGGCCGCGGTAATGTATGTGGCGTTTTCCGTCTATCTGTACCGGCACTATTTCAAAGGCTTCGACTCGCTGCGGCTGCAAGATTTGTTCGTCGTCGTCGCGCCTCTGGCTTGCCTGGGTTGTTATGTGCTCAGCCGGCGGTGGGTGGGTGGATTCGCCGGGTCGTTCTTGGCCGGCGCTCTGTACGGCTTCGGACCCTTTGCACTCGGATTGGCCAAGTTTCACCCAACGGCCGGTCTGCTGGTTGCGGCGATTCCGTGGTTGTTCTGGCCGGCGGTTTTTGGCCCGAAGGGCCGATGGCGGTTTCTGCGCGTGCCGTTTTCGGTGCTGCCTTTTCTGGCCATCGTGCTGTTCTTTCAACTGGCCGCACACTTTCGCTTGTACCCGATTCCGATACAGCTCAAATTGCATGTCGCCGACGCGGTCGGTTTGTTCGCTCCGCTCGTTGCGGCCAAGCGCCAAATGACTCTGGCGGGATTCTACCACATTCCTCTGGCAGGCTTGATCGTGGGCTTCTTTGTGCTCATCGCCGCTCGGCGCATCAAAATCATTGCGATTCTTGCGGTCCCCACCATCCTGGCCTTCTGCCATTCTATGTTTGCCGTTAGCCCCATTGTGTGGCTTGCCATCACCATGCTGTGCGGCTCGGTCGTAGCTGGTGCCGGGATGCAGGCTCTGATTTGTGCGGGCCCGGCCGACAGGAAATGGATTCTGTCGGCTTGCCTCGTGATGGGGACGCTTGCCATTGTAACACTGTTGTCGGCAACGGAATGTTTTCAGACGTTTGCCGGCCTGGGGTCGGGGTACGCCGTGCTCTTTGTTCACACGGCGAAAATGTACATCCTCGGGGCAATCGCGACGGCGATTCTTTACTTCCTGGTCCGCGCCAAATTACGGGTGCATGCCCTGCGGCTGCTGGTACTCTGTGCTCCGATGGCACTCGACATATTCTTCAGTGCGAGATTCGTTATCGACAGGATTCTCTTTATTTGAATCAAGAAAATGTCTCGCGTTCGACTTGTCCCAGGTAGAAACGCCCATCATTGCGCATGAAACTGACGATGGCGTCGAACTGCTGGTCGATGAAACGAGAGTCGTTGCTGACGATTGCCACGCCGAGCACGGCGATGCTCTTGCTGTCCTGGTGATCGACTTCCGCTATGGAGATATTGAACCGGCTCTTGAGCCGCCCGATCAGGCTCTTGACAATGCTCCTTTTGCCCTTGAGCGAGGTGATTCCCTGCAAAGACAACTGCGCTGTCATCACTCCGACTATCATCGATATCGTATCCTTGGGTTGTTCGCTCACGCCGTTCGGCGGTGGCGCAGCCGATCGAGCGCTACGGCCACGACGATAATGGTGCCCGTGACGATCTCCTGCACCCAGTTCGGCAGGCCCATCTGCGTGCACCCGGAGGCGATCACGGTCATGATTAGCGCCCCGACAAGAGTTCCGAGGATTGAGCCTTCGCCTCCGCTGAGGCTGCCTCCGCCGATGACGACAGCGGCGATCACCTTCAACTCGAGCCCGACGGCGACCGTCGGATCCCCGACGGTCAACCGGGAGAACTGCATCAGCCCGGCCAGTCCGGCAAAGGCCCCGCACAATGCGTACACCATGACCTTGACGCGATCGACGGCCACCCCGCACAACCGGGCCGTCTGCTCGTTCGAGCCGAGCGCGAACGTATGCCGGCCCAGGCGCGTGTACCGCAGCAGGGCGGCCATTGCCACCGCCAGCAGAATCATCGTCCAAACCCCGGGCGGCAGGAGCATCCAGCTTCGATCAGGAGGGACCGAAGCCAGAAGGTCGTCGAGCCAGGCCAGTTGTTCCGGATTCACGTCGATTTTCTGCTCTCGGCCGATACCTTTGGCCGCTCCACGAACGACCAACATCATCCCCAGGGTGACGATGAAGGGCACGACGCGCAGCCGGGTGATCAGCACGCCGCTCAGCAGCCCGAAAAGCGTCGCCGCCGCCACGCCGCCAATCGCTGCGGTCAGCGGACTGACGCCGGCGTATTGCAGCAGCCAGGCGATGACCACCGTGCTCAGCGCGACGATTGAACCGACCGACAGATCAATCCCTCCGGAGATGATCACAAGCGTCATCCCCAGGGCGGCCACCCCGGCGATAGTTGTCTGCCGGGCGATCATTTCTATGTTCCGCACGGTCGCGAAGCTCGACGGCGCGATCTGCACGAATAATTCAAACACGGCCACCAGAGCCAATACCGGACTGAGTGTATTGAGCAAACCTCGCCAATTGATCGTTGTTCTCTGGTTTGGTGTCGCTTGCCTCATGCAGTTGCCTCCTGGCCGGTCGCTTCCAGCATCAGCGTATGCTCGTTGACTTCATCGATCCGGCGTGTCGGCCCGAGAGTTCCGCGGCACATCACCGCCACCCGATCGCAGACTCCCATCAACTCGGGCAGATAGCTGCTGACTATCAAGACGGCTTTCGGCTCTCGGCCTTCGGCTGGCGAGCCGGCGGCGAGAGCGTTGATCAGCCTGTAAACGAGGGCTTTAGCTGCCACGTCAATGCCTCGCGTGGGTTCATCCAGCAGAAAGACATCTACATCGTGCTGGAGCAATCGGGCCAGTGCCACTTTCTGCTGGTTGCCGCCCGATAAGGACGCGACGGGTTGGCGGGGTCCCCGGCAGCGGATATCCAACTGCTCCAGCCATCGCCGGGTCGCCCTGTCCTGTCGGCCCGGCAGGACCAAACCGAACGGGCCAAAGCCCTTCAATTTCGATAGCGTGACATTGTCCGCAACGCTCAAGGACAGGGCCAGCCCTTCTTCTTTGCGGTCCTCGCTGAGCAGGCCCGCGCCCTGCATCCAGCGCTTCACCGGTGAGGCCGGCCCGGTGTACACGCCCAATCGAATGCGGCCTTTCTTGACCGGTTCGAGTCCGAAGAGGCTTCGCAGAAGCTCCGTTCGTCCGGCGCCCACCAGCCCGGCGATGCCCAGGACTTCGCCTCGCCGCAACTGCAAAGACGCCGACTTGGGGTTTTCGAGGCCGGCCAAATTTTCAATCTCCAGGATAACCTCGCCGGCCGGATGCTCGGAACGAGGATAAAGCTCATCAACCTGTCGTCCAACCATCATCGCTACGATCCGGTCGGCGGTAATCGCCGCCACGGCGCTGGTGCCCACGACCCTTCCATCCCTCAGAACCGTGACCCGGTCCGCGACGCGTTTGACCTCTTCGATAAAGTGAGAGATATAAACGATGGCCTTGCCCTGTTGTTTTAGCCGGCCGATAATCTCGAATAGCCTCTCCACGTCCTGCTGCGTCAAACTGCTCGTCGGCTCGTCCAGAACCAGCACGTTGCAGCCGATGGCCAGAGCCCTGGCTATCTCGACCAGTTGCTGCGAGCCGACCGATAGCCGGCTCACGCGCGCCTCCGGGGTCAATTCCGGATTGTCGAATTCTCTGATGGCCTCAAGGGCTCGCTGCCGGACCTGCCTCCAGCGCACCACGCCCAGCTTTGCCGGCTCCATGCCCAGCATGATGTTTTCCTGGACGCTCAGATGCGGGGCCAGTGAAAGTTCCTGGTAGATCATGGCGACCCCCGCGCGGCGGGCTTCAAGCGGATTGCCCGGCCGATACGGCGCGCCGTCGAGCCGCATCTGGCCCGAGTCCGGCTTGACCGCCCCGGAGCAGACTTTCATCAAGGTGCTTTTGCCCGCGCCGTTCTCGCCCACCAGCGCGAGAACCTCGCCTGCGGCGACCTTGATCCCCACGTCCTCCAGCGCGACGGTTGCCCCGAAGCGTTTGGAGACTGCCTGCATTTCGAGCCGGACTGCGGATTCGTGTGCGTCTATTCGTTCAGCCATTTCTTGAAATCCGGCTCCAGCAGGTTCTTCATCTTCGGATCGTTCATGTTCTCCGGAGTCGCCACCTCTGAACCGGTATCGATTCGTTTCTGGACGTCCTCGCCTCGCAGGTGCGCGACGATCGTCTTGACGCCCAGGTAGCCCATGTTGATGGGGTCTTGCAGCACGAGCCCGTGGATCTGGCCGTTCCGGAGTCCCTGCACGAGGCGGTCCGAGCTGTCGAAGCCGACGTACTTGACTTTGCCTGCCAGGCCGCTGTCCTGCAGGGCCCGCAGCATGGCAAAGGCCGTCGATTCGTTCGGGCAGAAGATGCCGTCGATTTTCAGGCCGCCGTCGGCCGTCCTCAGCGGCGCCAGCAGGTTTTCGCTGGCCTGGTAGGCGCTCTCGGTGGTGGCCCCGCCATATTGGTTGGCGCTGACGACTTCGATATTCGGGTACTTCTCTTTCAGTACGTCTAAGAAGCCCTGCTCGCGGTTCATCGTGCTGGCTGAGCCTTCCTGGTAGCGAAGCATGATGACCTTGCCTTTGCCGCCCAGGATTTCCGCGAGGCGCTGCCCGCCTTTTCTGCCGCCGAGGTAGTTGTCCGTCGCCACAAAGCTCACGTAATCCTCGCTCTTGAGGTCGCTGTCGATGATCACTACCGGGATGCCGTTGCTGACGGCGTCTTTGACCGGCATGCGCAGCGCCGCGTCATCCAGCGGGGCCAGCACGATTCCGTTGACGCCTCGCGTGACGAAATCTTCCACGACGCGGATTTGCGATTCTCTGTCGTCCTCTTTAAGCGGGCCTTTCCAGATGACCTCGACGTCCAGCCCCGCGGCTTTGAGCTCCTGCTCGGCCTTGAGCGCCCCGGCGTGGATGCTCTTCCAGAAAACATGGGTCGTGCCCTTGGGAATCACGGCGATTTGGTACTTTTTTGCCGAGTTCTGTTCGGTTTTCTGCTTGCAGCCGATGAAGGCCGAAACAGCCGCCACCGCGACAAGGGCAATTATTCTCACAACGTTTCTCATAGTTTCGGCTCCTTGAAATTTGGCTTTGACGGGAATAATGATATGGATATGGCACTAAATCGTCAACAAAAATGAGATTTCCCGCCGGGCGCGTTGACACAGGCGCATTTGTGCGTTACAATAAATATCCAGTTGGAATTACGAGGCTGCACGAGCATCGCGGCAACTGGGTTCCCTGAAGAGCAATCGCTTGCCTGAATATAGGACTTTGGTGATATAGAGAAGGCTTCTGCAAAATTGAAGTCGGGCATATATTATTTCAGAAAATCGGTTTCTCGATTTTCTGAAAATAATTGGAAACTGTATCCTAATACATTGTCGAGTCAAACGGTGCGTGTCGTGTTTTGGAAAGAAAAAATCAAGAGGAAGAGATTTCTTCTTTCCCAAAGCATGCCCGACTCCAATTTTGCAGAACTCATAATATAGAGGCCCAACGAAAGTGAAGATTGTTGCTGTTATACCGGCCCGTTACAGCTCGACCCGATTCGCCGGTAAAGTTCTCGCCAAAGAAACGGGGAAGTTCCTTATCCAGCACACCTATGAGCGGGCCTGCCTGGCGAAGTTGCCGCAGAAGGTCATCATCGCTGCCGACGACCAGAAGGTCGTTGCCGCCGCCAGGAGCTTCGGCGCCGAGTGCGTCCTGACCTCGCCCGACCACCAGAGCGGCACGGACCGCATCGCCGAAGCCGTCGCCGGCATGGACGTCGAGATCGTGATCAACCTGCAGGCCGACGAACCCGAAATCGACCCGGCTAATATCGACCATCTGGCAAAGTTGCTCGTCGAGCATCCCGATTATCCGATGGCCACACTCGCCGCGGCTTTCCAGAGCGCCGAGCAAATCGCCGACCCGAATATCGTCAAAGTCATCACCAATCGCAAGAGCAGGGCAATCTACTTCTCGCGTTCGCCGATTCCGTACGACCGGGAAAGAAGGGGCGTCGGGGACGTCGGGCAATATCTGCGGCATATCGGCATCTACGCCTATCGCAAGAATTTCCTGCGCGAGATTACGAATCTGCCCCAAACGCCGTTAGAGAAAACCGAAAAGCTCGAACAATTGCGAGCCATCGAACACGGCTACGGGATCTTGGTCGGCAAAGTCAAACACACCTGCGAGGGCATCGACACCCCCGAACAATACGCCGAATTCGTCAAAAGATGCAAAAAAATGAGGTAGCCACAGAGCACACAGAGGCCACAGAGAAAGACAATTAGGTAGGGTGGGCCTTGGCCCACCGATCCGACTAGACATAAGATATGAGACCTGATAAGAGTGGCAATGCAAGTTTTGACGAGCCTCAGAGACGAGAGGCGCGGATGAGCTCGCTTGCGATACTCGCATTCGCCTTGAGCCTTGCGAGCATTCCCTTGGTCTTTAGCGGGATAGTGCCATATCTTGTTGCCCACCGCGTAGTGCCCCATTCTGTCGTCCCATTTATGCCCATCCCAGCAATAGTCTTGGGCTGCATCGCTTTGATCGCAATCAGCCGAAGCCAAGGAAAGCTGCGAGGTAGGGCGATGGCGGTGACAGGACTTGTGATTTCATTTATGTGGATAGGATTCTGGGGTGTCCTGATTCATGCGATGGGGCGAAAGGTGGACATAGTATATGAGATAAAACAGAAAGCTCAACTGCTCAACATCGCTACAGCTATTGAGCTTTTCAACAGTGAATTTGATCGTTATCCGCCATCGGATGCGCTGGACCAGGATGACAGACCCTATTGCGGCGCGATGAGACTGTGCGAGGCCGTAATGGGCCGGGACTTGATGGGCGTTCACCCGAGTTCGCGATTCAGATCGGATGGCACTGATGATTCTGGCAATCCTCTGTATGATTCTAATACTGGCGATGTCAGAAGGGGACCTTACCTGCCTCCCGAAAATGCTGGTGCATATCGCCTGAAAGATTTGTACAAAGACGTCGGTCCTTTTGATGGAAATACTTTTGTCATCTGCGACATGTACAAGACAATTGTGAATATCAGCGCGGGCAAGACGATTCATATGCCTGTGCTCTATTACAAGGCGGATACCTCGAAATCGGCTCACGATGTAAACGATCCGAACAATCCTGAGAATATTTACGACTACAGGGATAACCAAGCTCTGCTTGCTCTGGGCGTGCCGGGAAAGCCAGGCCAGAAACATCCGCTTTTTGAGAACCCAAAGATATTCTATGAGATGACCAGAGACTACAAGAGCACCAAAGCAGGCCGACCAGTCAGAGCGAATACTTATATTTTGCTTTCCGCCGGGAAGGACGGCTTGTACGGAACGGAAGATGACATTCCGAACTTTGAGATGAGATGGAAACCTGAATAAGGAAGGCACAGCCGCATGGTGGGGCGAGCCCCACCCTACAATGTTATTCTTTTTGTCATTCTGAGCGCAGCGAAGAATCTGAGCCGCGAATTGATGATTCGTAAGCCAGATTCTTCGCTTCACTGCATTTCGCTCAGAATGACAATCTGTGACGTTTGATAGTAAAGAAAGGGACACATGGATAAGAACAAAGACCTGTTAGCATCGGTCAGTGACGTTTCGACGGAGAGTGAATTCTTCTCGCCGGTGCCGAAGGGGTATAAGAAGGGCAAGGCCCGCTACGTGTTTGTGATGGGCACGGTGATGAGCGGCTTAGGCAAGGGGATATTCTCGTCCTGCTTAGCCAAGCTGATGCAGGACAAGGGGCTCAAGGTCGCGCCGATCAAGCTCGAAGGCTATTTGAATATCGACTCGGGCACGCTCAATCCCTTCCGGCACGGCGAAGTGTTTGTCCTCGACGACGGCATGGAAACGGACATGGACCTGGGCACCTACGAGCGGCTGCTCGATCAGGATTTGAGCAAGGCGAATTTCGCCACGAGCGGCCAGATCTTCAGCTCCGTT
>DATKWR010000859.1:0-3752 GCA_035529475.1 Sedimentisphaerales bacterium
TCGCCAAGTGCGAGAAAACTGGCAAATACTACGCCACCGCCGGCTTCACCTTCGTCGGCATGGTAGAGGTTCGGGGCTTCGAACAAGCCCGGCGTATGAACATGAATGTCCAGGTCACCGCCGAAGATATCGCTCGCGCCAGGGCGTGGGAAGCCGCGCAGGTCCAAGTGGCGACGCTGGCCAAAGAACACAAAATGACGGCACCGCGGCTGGAGAAAGCCCCCGCCATTGACGGAAAGATAGACAACGACGAATGGTCTCAAGCCACAAGCATTCTCGACGGCAAGCTATCGTTCCGCATCGGCTACGACAACGATAAGCTGTACCTGTGCTACACCACAGAAGATTTGGGTGTGATCGGCAACACCGGCGAAGATTTCCGTGCCTCCTACACCAGCGGGTCGGCGTTCGACTTCTTCCTCGGAACGGACCCCGGTGCGAGCGCTGATCGCAGAGAGCCCGCAATCGGCGACCTGCGCCTGCTGATCACTTTTGTCGAAGATCAGCCCAGAGTGGTCCTTTACCAGGCGAGAGTCGGCAATGCCAAGCCCGAGGAACGCTGGTACATATACAGCCCGGCGGCCGGCGAGCTTGCGATGGATCGGGTCGTAGTGGTGGAAGACGCCAGCGTCGCAAAGACCGTGGACGGCAACAGGGCAACAGTCGAAGTGGCGATACCCCTCAAGTCCATCGGCTTGAAAATTCAGAAGGACATGAAGCTCAAGATGGATTGGGGAATGCTCGTCTCGACGGACGGCAGAGCAGTGCAGCGGCGCGTCTACTGGGCCAACCAGTCGGCCACCGGCACCGGTGATGTAGTCGCAGAAGGACGTTTCATGCCTCACGCATGGGGGCAGATTGAATTCTGAAAGGATCGCAACGATAACTGAGAGACACGCGATGTTGCATTGCGCATTGCTTTTGATATGGATGTTGCTGATGTTCAACTCATCCGCATCGGCGGAAAACAATGCGCCTGAATGGTACAAGAACGGCGCGTATGTCTATCGGATAGATACGCCGACGACCGGATGTGGCCCGACACCTGGAGCGGCGAGAAGAAAATCTACTTCTATAGCTGGTACGGCACCGCGAGCAAATGGAAGCTGCCCGAGAACTGGGCCGACGTGAACATCGGCCTGCGCGATTACCCCGAGTCGCGGGCGTTCTTCCAGAAACTCGTCGAAACCAAGTCGATCTACCGCCGCGACTGGAATCCGGAGACCAACCGGCGCGACAAGAGGCGTTCCGGGGAGCGCTCGTGAGGCTGTGCCCTCAGTGCACGAGACCGATCGATCTTCATCGCCTCGTTCATGATGATGCGGATGCTGTCCGCCAGGCCGTCGAACCCGTTCTCAATTAGCAGTTGCATTACGACTTCGAGTACGTTATCATTCAGTTGGTGGGCCATTTTCTTCTCCTTTCGGGTTGTTGGCTCAACCGGTATAGGAGAACGATTTTGGCCCGCCATTTCAAGCTCATTTGCTCCTCCTGCGTCGTCGCTTCGGCTCATCGGAATGAGCCTCCGCTCCGACGCAGGAGGAGCCGCCGACCGGGGGACGGCAACGTTGCCGCCCTGAGACTGCCCGTTCCCGCTTGCCCGATGTCCTGCCGGTGGGCGGCGTGGCTCGTTGGCCACGCCGCTGCTATCCCGGCCGCCGGGCTGGGGTGAATTTACAGAAAGAAGTTTACACTATCCTTCCTTCTTTACTGATCTTTTGAATGCATACTATGAATCATGGTCTAGTGTGCCAACATTGTCTCCTTTTGGCCAAGAGGAATAGAATTGCGCCACCAAGTGTTGCTGCCGCCACTATCACGAAAACTACGATGCTCTTATTGAACGCAGATGATCCCTGTTCACCGCTTATTGGCGCCTCGGCCTTGCCAGTATCAGTAGACATGGCCGGCTCACGCGACGGTGTAGGGAGAATATGGACTCGTTCGGATTCGGGAATCTTCTTTGAGTCTATCCGGACGAATGCTTCGATCTCCTCGGCAGCGAAGTCGCCTGACGTCTTCCCTGTTTCTTCTTTCAGTAGGAGTTCACCCGGAGATTGTCCACCAATTGTGGGGGGTCTCTTTTCCGCCTCAAGCTTTGCTTTTATCTCGTTCGAGAAAGTGATCCAGTCTGCGGCTTCCTTTGCAAAACGATCATTCTGGTGTTTGCTCTGCAGTTCGCGAAAAATATCGAGAGCAGCGTCGGGGTCCATCTGTCGAAGAAGCACTTCTCCTATTCGAAAAAATGCCAATGTTATTCGGTAGTCGGTCTGTTCTGGAGCGGCCGCTGCCAAGTTCATGAATAGATCAAGAGCGTCATCGAGCCGCTCGTTGTTAAGCGCGAGTTGACCGCCTGCATATAGTGCTGGGATAACGTAGGCATTCTGGCCAGAGTGTGACTCAGCGATTTGCCGATACTTGGCAAGACCAGCCCCTACACTTTCCGCCTTTGCTGTCAGCGATGCCTCCCTGAAAAGATTGGCATGCTCCATGGTACTGGCCGTTGCCATTGCTGTCTGGCCGGGGGGATACTCCTTAAGAAAAGCTCTTACGGTCTCAAGTGCTTTCTTGGTCTCGCCTGCTCTCACATAGACGTCTGACAGATTAGAAAGAGCTATGTACCTCGTGAGAGTTCCCGGGTATTTCTCAGCTATGGCTGCCATATCCGAGGCCACCTTGGCCAAGGCCTCCTGATCTTTTTGCTTTCTCGCAAACTCGTATCGTCCGTGAAGGAGAGCCAGCTCGTTCTTCCCGGGGTTGAACCTATCGCGCATTTCCTGTAGAGGCTTGATATCCTGCTCAGTGATGAACCCCTTTTCCTTCCATTTCTCAACCGCTATGATAGACAGGAGAGCCGCCTCCGTGCCCGGATACTTCCTCATCAATGCCTCAATGTGTCCTAGTATCGACGTGTAGTCGCGTTCTCCCGGATCCACGGACCCAACTTGGGCGAAAACACTTTCAAACTCCTCCATGGACGGATGAGGACGCGGGGCTGGCTTATCCGCGGTCTGTGCCGCCGTCATAAAGCCTGAAAACATACTCAGGAGTAAGCCGTAACAACAGTATATCAACCGAAAGCGAACCTCTCGAGATGTCGATGTTTGCATGATTGTCCTTTGATGCTTCGGCAATGAAGCTCCGACCGTGAGAAGTTGCCCGAAATGGTTCGAGCAGCAATTCATGAGCAAACCTGACGCATCAGTAGTTCGGATACCATTGACGTCGATGCCGACCGGGTTGTTGCGTTTTCTAACAATCATAAGAGCACTTGCAGAGGAATCCTTCTCAGTGGTCGTCTTGGCTCTTCACACAATTCGAGGTGTCGAGATCGAGAGACCCGGGTTGTATATTTCGCTCGATGTCATCGAGCAGGCGCGGATCGAACACTGACTCCGTTTTTCCGATTATTTTCATCATAGCGCCTGAGCGCACCCAGGCTGTGGCCGCGAGAGCGTCGGCATAACGAGCTGGTATCGGAGCCGACCTGTACTGGTTCACCGTGAATTGGACAGTTCGCTCTCACGAGTTAAAGAGCGACTTGCCTGCGGCAAGTCGGAGTTTAAGAAGGCATTGGGGAAGCTCAAAACATCTTCGCTTCGGAATTGGGAGGGGGAGCCGGTCGCGCCAACTCCCCCGGACGGATGTCCGTCGCAACCCGACCGGGTATCCCTGGCGAGTTGCTCTCCAGCAGAGCTCGCTTCCGTTTCACCGGCTGATGGCAGTATACCACGTTGCGTGTCGTCTGTCAA
>DATKWR010000860.1:0-13271 GCA_035529475.1 Sedimentisphaerales bacterium
TGCGAACATCCCGATTGGGAGATCCGGTCTGCACAGCGAAAAAACCGCCGCAAGGAACTTGCTCGTTTCTATCATTACAAGAAACATAACCTATTGGCTCCATTGAGACTTAAGCAGAGAAGATGATGTCGGACAGTACAGCTACTACGGTTGATTGAATTTTTCTCCCAAATCACGGATACAAAATCAATGATAAAGCTTGATTTTTCGGGACAGACTTGAGATGCTGTTTAGAACGAATCTCAGTAATGTAGCTTGGTGGATATAAAGGAAAAGCCCAGGTTGGAGCCATCAGCTGAAGCCGGTAGCAATGGGATAGATTTTAAATCAATTACTCTAAACAGCAGAAAAGAAGGCGATCATGTGTCGAATTATGAACTCATTATTTCGGTATGCTGTAATTTTCTTTTGGACGATTCTGGTTTGTTTGCCGGTATACTCAGCGGCCAGAAAGAAATCTGCGGCTACCAAGGCTCTATCCTGGGAAAGCCCGCTTTTGGGAAAGTCAATCTCGTGCGCGGTTTACCTGCCCGATTCGGATGTCGAAAAGAAGCTGGTTGTAGTTTATTTGAAAAACCTTCCTACGCCGCGTTTGGGCGAGCTGGACGACGAGACATTGATCAAAGGTTTTCTCGATCAAGGCATGGTTGTAATCGAGGCAGACTACGAAAATGACCCACGGGCAGTGGCACCTGAAATTCTCCCTGAAATCGATCGCTGGTATAACTACCTTTTCCAGACTGAAGATTATCCCGTAGATAAGGATTGGATATATATTGTACCAGAGGGGTATACGATAGACCGTGGAGTCCATATATGTGAGTTTAGGGGTGGTCCTGTAGGCATGGATGTGATATATCCATCAGGCAAGAGTAATCCCGTCCCATTGATGCTTCAGATTACATCGACAAAAGATCGCGGAAAATGGATCAATCAACGTGCCTACTACATCTATGGACTCCTGACGACCGGATACGCCGGTGCCATCATGGACTGGAATGGCACCGGTCCAGGTGCTGTCCCTGGCGGAGATGTATTTCCGGAGAAACGGGCTGCCCGGTTACTTCGGGCAAATGCAAACAAATGGAATCTCTCCGGGAAACTAGGTGTCACGGGACACTCTAAGGGAAGCAGCCGAGCTGGAAAGACGGCTTTCATAAATGAAGGCGACTGGGAAGCAGACCGCGGTTCTTATGCCGGGGAGTCCGACCGTTTCCAAGTGGTTTTATTGTCTGCCGGACAACACGCACCCGAATTTCTAATAGAAGATGGATTTCACAAGCCGATCAGGGAATCTAAGGAAGAACTGAGGAGAGTTAGCAGTATGAGATTTATAACTCCAGATGATCCACCGGTTTTTCTTTGCGTTGGCGAATTAGATAGAAAGTTTCGAGTCGAGCAGATGAAACGCGTAGCAAACCAATGCGAGAAAGTTGGTCTGGAACATCGGTTCATCCTCCAAAAGGGTATGGACCATATGTACATCCCCGACCCAGAAGTTATTGGAGAGATATTCAGCTTTTTCGATAAACATTTGAAGACCGAAGCATTGCCTGTTACTCCTGTCACTTTCTATTCGCAATCCGTGGCACGCGAGTTGGTTTTCAACATCATCCTGCCCGCAGGATACGAAGACAGCTCCAAGCGCTACCCCGTGCTTTATCTATTACATGGGCGTGGCGGAGACCTGGAATATTGGCCCGGAATGGGCGTGGCGGAATATGTGGCCGAGTTAGACCTCATTGTTGTCATGCCGGATGTGGGCATTTCATGGTATGTGAACTGGGCCGAGAGCGCTCCAGGGGAGAAGAACGACTGGGAGGAATGCATCACGAAGGACCTGATCGGTTTTGTGGACGCCCACTACCGGACGGTTGCTTCGAGACAAGGGCGCGCCATTAGCGGCGCGTCAATGGGCGGGTATGGAGCGCTCACACTCGGCTTTTTGCATCCGGATCTGTTCTGTTCGGTCAGCAGCCATTCGGCGGCGCTGCGCATAACAGATCGTTGGCGCGACCGGCTGAAAAACATATGGGCCAAACCCGTGGTTGCCGCCAATTCCGGTACGACCGCTCAAGGGACCGAGAAAAAACACCCCGCCTCGTTGGCTGGTTATGAGCCCAAGGGACGCATTGTCACCAACACAGACCAGATCGATGCCTTAGACCCCTACAAACTCGTGCTGAAAGTGTCTCCGGAACAGCTTCCGGATATCCGAATTGACTGCGGCATTGACGAGAGTCTGGGCGAATTTTCACAAAGGCTCGCCAAGCTTCTAATGGAGCACAAGATAACTTTCACATTCTCGCAAGAGCCGGGCCGCCATACCATGGAACTCCATACCAGCGGGGTAAAACGATCCATTCCCCATCAGTACGCTGTGATGATGAAGCAACTCGGCGGAACCTTACCGGATAATCCCGGTAGCCCCGCATCCTTATGTGCTGAGGAGACGGCACAAGGTTGGGTGGCTGAGCCCAATGTCGTGGAGAGGTACATAGCACGCGATAAGGACAAGAACTTCTATAGTGGTGCGCCCGCGGACATTAAAATCATCTACCGCGAGAAGGACATTCCCCCCTATACCCTACCAGATGCCCTCAAAATGAACGATGGCTCAATAGTTACTGATGCCGAAACCTGGAAAAACCGTCGCCGACCCGAGATCCTTGAACTTTTCCGTACGCACGTACACGGCCGCGAGCCAGTTGGTCGTCCAGAGGGTATGAAATTTGAACTTGGCCCGGTGGATCGGGAAGCACTGGAGGGAAAAGCAATCCAAAAAGATCTGGCGATCAATTTCACAGGTAAGGCTTCCGGACCGCGGATGGACATGCGCGTCTATACGCCAAATGATACAACAAGACCGGTCCCCTGCTTTCTTTATCTGGGGCGATCTTTTAGTTCACCGCAATCACGATTTGAAGGAATCCTGCCGGAGATTATGTCGCGGGGCTATGGCCTGGCTGTAGTTGACAGGGAGGGCATTGACCCAGATGATTACGACGAATTTAAGAACGGCGTCCATGGCGCATTTGATCCGCCAGGCGAGCGTCCCGGGGATGCGTGGGGCACGATTGCTGCGTGGGCGTGGGGCTTGAGCCGGGCTCTTGACTATCTCGAAACGGACAAAAATGTGGACAGCAGCCATGTGGCTGTCATGGGCGTTTCACGTGCCGGGAAAACAGCGCTTTGGGCGGGCGCGCAAGACGAACGTTTCGCTATGACGATCTCGATCTGTTCCGGTTGCACCGGCGCGGCGCTGAGCCGTCGTCGCTTTGGGAATCCTATCAACGTCTTGAACGGGCGCAACCCGCATTGGTATTGCGAGAACTACAAACAGTACGGAGGGAACGAAGACGCGCTGCCCATCGACCAGCACATGCTTCTGTCGCTGATAGCGCCGCGCCTTCTGTATGTCAACAGCGCCGACACGGACCTGTGGGCCGATCCACGCGGCGAGTTTCTCGGCGCGAAGCACGCCGAACCAGTTTACCACCTCCTCGGCGTAATGGGCTTGGAGGCCAAACACATGCCAGCGATCGAGTGCCCCATTCAAATCGGACGTATTGGCTATCACATTCGCACCGGTGGCCATGGCCTTGAAGAGTACGACTGGCTCCGGTATCTCGATTTCGCCGATAAACACTGGAAAGAGAAATAGCTGCACCGTCTTAGGAAAGGTATTGAACAATGAAATCAATATATATCTCCCGCTTCAACATTCTTGTACGAACCGTCGCGATGGCTGCCGCATTGGCCGTACTAGTCGCATCGGGCAACGTCCAGGCCGCGACCAGCCCTCCCAATTTCATTTTGATCCTCACCGATGATCAAAGCTGGGTGGGTTCCTCTGCCCTCATGGATCCTGAAAACCCGGATACCAAGAGCAATTACTACCAAACGCCCAACATCGAACGGCTCATGGAAAGTGGCATGCGTTTTACCGATGGCTACGCCCCAGCACCCCTCTGCTGCCCGACCCGACGCAGCATCCAGGTTAGCCAAACCCCGGCGCGTCACCTTATGCAAAAAGACCAAGAAGCGTGGTCCGCACGTTACCGCAAGCAATTGAACATCCCGCGCATGCTCAAAGCGGCAGACCCCCGCTATAAAACCGCCCACTTCGGCAAGTGGGACCACCGCTACGATGAAGTCACACCGGAAGAACAAGGTTACGACGTCTCCGACGGCTACACCGGCAATGGTACAGGCGGCGGTAAGGGCAGTGGTGGGCCCGCTGCCAAAGAAGACCCGAAACTCATGGACCACATAACGCAGGAAGCCATCAACTTCATGCGGAAGCAGGCTGCCAGCCAAATTCCGTTTTTCGTTCAGATGTCGCACTACGCCGTCCACCTCGACATCTTCTACCGCCAGGAAACACTCGAGAAAACCCGTACATGGGAACCCGGTCGACGGCACCGTATGCCTGAATTCGCGGCGATGACTTACGACGTCGACCAGACCATCGGCCAAATACTCGACGAGGTCGAACGACTTGGTATCGCTGACAATACATATATCTTCTACCTTTCCGACAACGGCGGACGCAACACGATACCCAGATCACCAGAAGCCCCACTTGTCCGCAACTATCCTCTCCGCGATGGCAAAACGTCAATGTATGAAGGAGGCCTCCGGGTTCCGTTCGCGGTCGTCGGTCCCAACATCCAGCGCAATTCAGTTTCGCGCGTACCCGTAACGGGCCTCGACATTCTGCCCACACTCGCAGAACTTTCCGGCTACAACAAACCGCTTCCAGAGAACATAGATGGAGGCAGCATGCTCTCCGTTCTTAACAACAAGGGCCAAGGTGAAGTCCGGCGTAACAATCCTTTCCTCATCTTCCACCATTCCGTCAGCCGCCCAGCCGAAACGGCGCTCCGTCTTGGCGACATGAAACTCGTTAAAACCTGGAACGAGAACCGTCTCGAACTTTTCGACCTTTCCAAGGACATCTCGGAAGCAAACGACCTCTCGACAAGCATGCCCGAGCAAACCCAAAAACTCCACACGATGATGATCAATTTCTTGGAGAGCGTTAACGCTGACACAAGCGTACAAGGTACACGCCAACGACAACGTCCATCCCAAGGCATGCGGGATGTCCGTAGCGGCACAACAGGTGAAATGAGTGACACCTCGGATCCGGCCAGTAATCCCACCCGCCTGACGTTGGACTCGGATTCCGTTACGGATGCCGATTTGGAAGCGGCAAAAAAACTATCTAAATTGGAAAGGCTGGACGTGCTCAACGGCAACATTACAGACGCAGGTCTGAAGCATGTGCAGGAAATGACCAATTTGAAAATGCTAAGCCTTAAAGGAAGAAAGGTCTCAGATGCCGGCCTCAAATACATTCAAGGGCTGATCCAGCTCGAAATGCTCAGTTTGGAACGCACCCAAGTTGCCGGGCCGGGCCTACAGCACTTGAGGGGATTATCTAACCTGCGTTATCTGAATCTTAGGAACACCCCTGTTTCGGACACCGCGATCGATTTTCTGAGCGAGCTGACCACACTTCAAACGCTCCGCCTAGACGGTTCCAGAATCTCCGAAACAGGGGTCAATAAAATTCGAGAGGCTTTGCCTGATTGCAGAATCTCCCACTCGACTACGCAGCGGAGATGACTTAGCCGTTTCTCGCGCGGTTGACGGTGGGTATTACAGGAGAAGAAATAATGAAAAACCACAAAAGAAATGCGATAGTAAGCAGAAAGATATTACGGCACTCTGGAATGATTCAAGTCGTTTTGTTTTCCTTATTAATCCTCAGGGCCTTTGTACAAGATGTGTATGGGGCCGACCCTGCCGAATTGCAGACCTATTTGCGGAAATCGACTGTGTGGCACAGTGCCAAGCTCGAGAAGGTTATACCGCTCAGCGTTTATTTTGCCGACAAGGAGAGCGCATCGCCGCAACAGGCACCGGTCATCGTCTACGTCAAGGGCCTCGCCGTCGAGCGCGTGGGCCGGGAAAGCGACCTCGCGATCCTCTCGGACTACATCGAGAAGCGCTACATCGTCATTAGCGTCGACTACGGCAGTGATGCGCGCGCCGTGTCGCCCGCAATCGACGAGAACTTGCACGCGATTCTCGGCACCATCTACGGCACGGAGAGGAATGAAAAAAGTCCTTTGCTCGGCAGCCTCGGCCTCGAGCCGACCCCCGCGCGCTGCTTCTTCCTGCCCGCCGGATATCGCGTTGCCACGGACCTGGTATTCTGGGATGTCGACAAACACGGCTCGCACGGTACGATGAAACGCGTCGTCCGGGCATACAACGAGCAAGTGGTCGACGAGAAAGGCCGCCACCATGTCGCGGGCCGCTCGCTCGCCTCCTCCCCCGGCGACTTGATCGACCGCGACGGCGCGCCTCTCGACTGCAAACTGCGCATGGACATCATCTATCCATCGCAAGCCGACAAAAAAGTGCCGCTGATCTTTTGGATTTCCACCACGACGATCAGGGCGCCAAGCTCTTTCCCCAGTGGATACCGCCCTCACATGACCGGCTTCCCCATGCGCGGCTATGCCTACGCGATCATCGACCACTGTTACAATCCCGTGGCGTTGCACTACGGGCATTTTAAGAACGGCTATTCGCTCGACAACATCAACGGTCTGAAGGCCTACACCGCCGCCATCCGTTTCATCCGTGCCCACGCCGACGCATACAATGTCGACCCTCGCTATATTGGCGGATGGGGACACTCTAAGGGCGCCTACGCCATCACGCGCCTCTCGGAGCCGAAACACGCCGAGCGCGGCGCCGAGTACCAACGTATCGAGGGCGAGCCCGAGGGTAGCCCCGAGCCTCAGCCATGGCCCGGCTACTCGAGCCGTATCACCGCCGGCTACCAATCCATGGGCAACGGCACGCGCCGCAGCGCGCAGTACGTAACCGAGGACTATGCGGCCACCATTGTGGCGTGCGGCGAGCTTGACCATTTTAACCATTGGCTCGACTGGCCCCGAGTGGTCGATGCATACGAGCGCGCCAACGCCAATCACGTCGCGCTCGGCATGCTCGGGCTCGGACATGAACTCCCCTACGACCGCGATGAGGAGTTGGGCGTGGACCGATATGAATTAGTGATGAGTTTTTTCGACCGCTATCTAAAGGTGGAGGAAAAGCTTGCGCCCGCGGTCTTGTCTACGACGCCGCGCGACAAGGCAGAGGATGTTGCTCCATCGGAACCGATCACAATCCAGTTTGCGCCAGTTATGGATGAAGCAAGTATCGTTGATGGCCGGGGTGTAAAGATAATCAGGAGCCGCGACGGTTCACCGGTCAAGGGTTTCTGGACCAGCTCACGGCAAGGCGCCAGGTTCACGTTCGCGCCGAAAGAAGATTTCAGAGCGGGTGAGAAATATAAGGTCATTGTCACGACGCACGTCAAGAACGAAGCAGGTACCCCTCTGGATGAAGCGAGGATCACCGAATTCACGGTCGGAAAAATGGCAGTCGAAACTAAGACAAGCGCAGCGAAAAAACCGGCCATCGTCGCCCTTGAAAGCATCGGGGCTGTGGTCGAGGTGGACGGGACAGGTTCGGAGCAGTTTGCAGTTAAGGTCGATTTGCGTTCCGGCAAGGTCACGGACGCCGAACTCGAACACGTGAAACGATTGACCCGCCTTCGTGAGTTGCGTCTTGATGGCATCCCAATCACGGACGATGGGCTCAAGCATCTACAAAAAATGACGAGCCTGCAACGATTGGACCTGCCCAATACGCGCATCACCGATAACGGCCTGAGCTACCTCAGAGAACTCAAGAACCTGAGTGCGCTAAGCATCAAGGGCAATCGAGTCACCGATGCCGGGCTCAAACATTTGCAGGGGCTGACGAATCTCGAAATGCTGAGTCTCGGTCCTAACCAGATTTCCGACATCGGTGTTATATCATTACGAGACTTAACTAAGCTGAGGTATCTAAACCTAACGGACACACAGGTCACCGATTCGGTGTTTGAGTATCTGAAGCCCTTGACCAATCTGCGTACACTCCGACTCCGCGGCACTCGAGTCACCGAAAAAGGTGTTCAGGATATGAAACAAAGGTTACCCGACTGCAATGTTTCGAGATGAAGCCCAACAAGGACTCAAAAAGGTCTCGGCGCAGATAGTTAAATTACTTTATCCTATGAGTTCAACACCGACACATAGAAAGGATTTTCAATGCGAGGAAAAGGCTTTGTAATCGTTTTTGGATTTGTCCACGCCTTATGTTCAATGAACGCCATAGGGGAAGAAACGCCCAAAGGCTGGGTAGCGCCAAGCTCTATTGTGGATGCCCTGGAGGCCCGAGATTTAGCCAGGAACCGCGATACCAATTTCCGTGAAGAGAAAGTGCCGAAGTATACACTGCCCGATCTGCTCGCAATGGCGGACGGGAGAAGAGTCACCGACGCAGATGCCTGGCGGACCCAACGCCGGCCGGAAATCCTTGAATTGTTCCGCAAGCATGTCTACGGACGCGCGCCGCTCGGCCGTCCCGAGGGCATAACCTTCAGGGTATTCGACCTGGAACGGAACGCGATGGACGGCATGGCGACGCGCAAGCAAGTAGAGATTAATTTTGGCGGCGGGCAAGACAGTCAGAAGATGAACCTTGTGGTCTTTCTTCCCAACGGCGCCAGGGAGCCGGCGCCAACCTTTCTCCTGATTTCTCACCGGGATCGGAGCAACCTTGATCCTTCCCGCAAGGTCAAGAGCGGTTTCTGGCCGGCGGAAGAGATAGTCGAGCGTGGTTACGGCGTTGCCGCCTTTTATGCCGGAGATCTGGATGAGGATAGCTTTGATGAATTCCAGGATGGTGTTCATGCTCAGTTTGATGAACCGGGCCCGCGCCCAGCCGACGCATGGGGAACGTTGGCGGCGTGGGCATGGGGCGCCAGCCGGGCAATGGACTATTTCGTAACCGATAAGGAATTCGACCATCAGCGTGTAGCTGTCGTCGGCCATTCTCGTGGCGGCAAGGCAGCACTGTGGGCGGGAGCCAGGGACGAGCGCTTTGCGATGGTGGTCTCCAGCAGTTCAGGCTGCGGCGGTGCGGCGCTCAGCCGGAGAAAATATGGGAATCCCGTCGAAATCATGAACACAAAACATCCGCATTGGTACTGCGATAACTATAAGCAATACAACAACAACGAGGACATGATGCCCTTCGATCAGCACATGCTTTTGGCACTGATTGCGCCGCGTCTGCTCTACGTGTCCAGCGCCAGCGAAGACCTTTGGGCCGACCCGCGGGGTGAATTTCTTTCCTGCATACATGCCAATCCTGTATACCGCATCCTGGGAGTCAAGGGATTGCAGGCCAAAAACATGCCTCCATTGGACAGTCTCATTCACACTGGTCGAATCGGCTATCATATCCGCACCGGCAGGCATGACCTGACCGAATACAATTGGCATCGTTACTTGGATTTTGCCGACAAGCACTGGAAAGACAAATAATAATGGATTCTTAAACAATCATTCTTGAAGGAGGCAATCGTGCATCGAATTCTGAACTCACCATTTTGGCTGGCGGTGGTTTTCAATTGGACAATGCTGGCTTGTTTGCCAGCACACTCGGCGGTTGAGAAAAACTCTCAAGCCGCCCAAGCTATGTTCTGGGAAAGCCCGCTTTTGGGAAAATCGGTCTCGTGTGCGGTTCGCCTGCCCGATTCGTCGGCCGAGAAGAAGCCGGTCGTGGTTTATCTGAAAAACCTTCCGGCGCCGCGCCTGGGCGAGCTGGACGACGAGACATTGATCAAAGGGTTTCTCGATCAAGGCATGATGGTGATCGAGGCGGACTACGAGGGCGATCCGAAAGCGGCGGCGCCCGAGCTGTTGCCTGAAATCGACCGCTGGTATGGGTATCTGTTCAGGACCGAGGAACACCCGGTGGACAACAATTGGATCTACATTTTGCCTGCTGGCTATACGATCGATCGAAAAGTAAGGATTTGTAAAATTGGAAACCGTCCCGTTAACATGGATGTGTTTTATCCTTCGGGTCGGTCAGCCAGTGTACCGCTGATGTTGCAAATTTCTTCAACCCCGGGAGTGGGCAAATGGATAAACCAGCGCGCCTATTACATTTATGGTCTGATGACTACGGGATACGCAGGTGCTATTATGCAGTGGACCGGTGGTGACCAGCTTTCGCCGATCGGGCGTGTGTTCCCTGAGAAGCAGGCCTCGCGGCTCTTGCGTGCAAACGCCAATAAATGGAACCTTTCGGGTAAACTGGGTGTTACCGGCCATTCCAAAGGTTCCACCCGTGCTGCAATGGCCGCATTTGTGAACGAGTCAAAATGGGAAAATGACCTTGGCCCTCACGCTGATCAGTCGGCCAAGTTTCAGGTTGCGCTGATTTCAGCGGGACGGCATGTCAGGGAACTGCTCATTGAAGACGGGCTTCTCAATGAAGAGTCAAAAAAGGTGGCGGAAGCGACTCTGAAACAGCGAAAAGAGGTTCCCGTCGAGGAAATCCGCATCGGAAGTTCCGCTGCCTACGTGACACCCGACGACCCGCCAGTCTTTTTATCCGTTGGTGAGTTGGATAAGCAATATCGCGTTAGTCAAATGAAACGATTGGCTGCAAGGTGTGAAGAAGTTTGTTTGGAATACAAATTTATCCTTCAAAAAGGAATGGGGCATATGTACAACCCTGCCCCGGAAGTCATCGGGGAAATTTTTCGTTTTTTCGACCGACATCTGAAGACTGAGTTTGCCGATGTCGAAGACCTGCCGCTCCAGAAAGGATTGCCTGACCCGTTCTTAATGCCCGGCGGCAAGCGGGTTCAAACACGTCAGGACTGGGAGAAGCAGCGCAAGTATATCAAGGCGATGCTGGCGCACTACCTCTACGGCCAGATTCCGCCTCTGCCCAAGGAGATTGAGGTCGAGCAAATCGCCTCCGAGCCGGTTTACGACGGCAAGGGCGTCGAGGAACAGTATACGCTGACGATCCACCGTAAAGGAAAAAGCGTCATGTGCCGTTTTTTAATCGTACGCCCGTCGCTGAAGAAACGCTACCCGACCATCATTAAGAACGACCGCATCTCATTCGATGCATCGCCGGAGCGCGACGGTTCGTCTCAAAGTTTCGATCCGGGAGCCGAGGCCGTCAAACGCGGTTACCTCCTTTGCCGGTTCCATCGCACGGATTTGGCATCGGACGTCCAGGACGAAGGCCGAAAAGCCGGCGTCTATCCTCTTTATCCGGAATACGATTGGGGCGCCCTTGCCGTTTGGGGCTGGGGACACGGTGTGGTGCTGAACGCACTGGATCAATTGGGCGTGGCCGATATGAGCAAGGTGGTTGCGACCGGCCACTCGCGCGGAGGCAAGGCAGCGTTGTGCGCCGGCATCTATGACAATCGCATTACCATTACGGCCCCCAATTCGTCCGGGACCGGCGGCACGGGCAGCTTGCGCTACTTCGAGGAGGGCCAGAAGCCGCAGACGATCGGACATCATATCGGACGAAACGAGCATTGGTTTCACCCTCGGTATTTCCAGTTTGCCGAAAAGGAAGATCGCTTGCCCTTCGATGCACATTTCGCCAAGGCGCTGATCGCCCCGCGGGCTCTGGTCAACTGCCACGCCCGTCAAGACTACTGGGCCAATCCGTACGGGACCGAGTTGACGCATCGCGCCGCCGAAATCGTTTTCGAATGGCTGGACGCTGGAGACCGCATCGGACTGCACTGGCGCGAGGGCGGGCACGCTCAAAACCAAGAGGATTGGGCGGCCCTGTTGGATTTCGCGGATCACCATTTTTTTGACAAGAAAACGGATCGGAGATTCGACAACTGGAACTATCCGGACGCCGAACTGCCTTTTGACTGGAAGGCGCCTGATGTGGCGCCACTTGGTGGATGGGAGGATGCCGTGTTGATTTTGGAGGCGGGGCCCCGACCGCCAGCAAACCAGCGCACCAACACCAATCGCAACCAGCCCACGATGTCCACGGAAGACTTGCTGAAGCTAACTCCTGACGGCGTTACCGTCTTACCGGATATCGCTTACCGCCAAGGGAATGAAGCCTGGAAACTCGACCTCGCCATGCCGAAAGAACGCGGTGATGCACCGCATCCGGCCATTATTTACATTCACGGCGGCGGCTGGACGAAGGGCGACAAGCGTAGCAAGGGTATCGGCGCTGTCCTGGCTTACGCAGCCAAAGGCTTCGTCTCCGTCTCTGTCAATTATCGGCTCGACGTGGACAAAAAGGCGTGCGTCGAGGATGTCAAGTGCGCCACCCGCTGGCTCCTCGCTCACGCAGAGCAATACAACATCGACCCGAACCGTATCGGCGCCGCGGGCAATTCGGCAGGTGCTCATTTGGCGTTGATGCTGGCTGTGTGCCCGGCATCTGCGGGACTCGAAGGCGACGGCCCATACCAGGAATATTCGAGCATGGTGCAAGCCGCCCACTGCAGCTCCACTCCAATCATGCCGGGTTTCCGCAGAGGTAAAGGCGCCAATCAAGACTTGAGGAAGATACAGCCTATGACCTACATCAGCGCCGATGTCCCGCCAATCTATCTTATCCACGGAACATTGGACGAAAAGGCGCCGGTGTCCTACGTCGACGATTTTGTCAAAGCTCTACGCCAAACCGGCGTGAAAGATATTACATACAAGCGCTACGCCGACGGCACCGGCCACGGCGCCTATGTCAAGCACATTGAGGAGGCTCGCCCCGCGCGCGAGGCGTTCTTCGCACGGATACTGAAAAAATAGCGCCTTCGCGCCACAAGGTTAAGGCAGTGGCCTTGCGGACCGTTACATTTTCATCTTTCAAAGACTCGACGAGCGCGGGGATGGCCTCCTTCGCTTCCCGGCTCAATGAAGTGTTTTGCGGCGTAATTCGTGAAAGTTGGGCTGGAGCATCGGTTCATTATTCAAAAAGGCATGGACCATATGTACAATCCGGCCACGGAAGTCATTGGAGAGATATTCAGCTTTTTCGACAGATACTTGAAGCCGTAATCGCGTCCCGGAAAATTGTTGACGTTGAGGGGGAATCTTGGTATTATGGGGCTTGAAGCTTTCAGGAGTGTTTCAAAAAAGTGTAAATGGCGGTAACCTGGCAATGGTTACCTGTTGAGATGGAACCGTAAACAACGGTAAGCCATCCTGAGTAAGGTGTAGTCAACCGCTCAGTAGTTGAAACGAATTGAAGAGAATTTACTGAAAGGAGTAACAACAAGTGCAGCGAGGTGAAGGGTGATGCCCTGAATCTGACACGTAGCCCCGAGAACACTG
>DATKWR010000861.1:0-2477 GCA_035529475.1 Sedimentisphaerales bacterium
GAAATTCTCGGCAAAAAGCTCGGTTAGCCGGTATGGTAAAGGAGTATGAGGTATGAGGACTCCGCAAAGAATGTTGTTTTTGCTCTTTGTTTTCTGTTTTTACTCTCCGATTCTCGAAATGCCTATGGAAACGACTTGCCATGATTGCCGGGCGGCACAAAGTGCAGCGAGTGTTTCGGGTGAGTCTCGCAAGTACCTGCTGGAGCGGATCGACGATGCCGCTGTAGTGCAGCTTTACGTTGAGGGTTTCGAGCAGCTTTCCGTGCGGGACAAAATCCTGGTTTATCATTTGTCGCAGGCGGCGATTGCGGGCCGCGATATTTTCATCGATCAAAAGTACGGCCATTCTCTTGAGGTTCGCGACCTGGTCGAAGAGATATTGATCCACGCCGAGGGGATTGACGGCGATACGTTGGCCGAGATCCGGCGCTATGCCAAGCTGTTCTGGATCAACAACGGTCCCCACAACACGATAACCAGCCGCAAGAACGTGCTCAAATGCAGCTTTGAAGATTTTGCGCGTGCGGCGGCAAAGGCCGAAGCCAACGGGGCCGCACTGCCCAAACGCCAAACTGAGACCACATCGGAACTGCTGGACCGCATGAGGCTGATTCTGTTCGACCCGACCGTGGATTCGCTGGCGACGAACAAATCGCCCGGCCCCGAGCGGGATATCCTTCAGGCCAGCGCGAACAACTTATATGACGGCGCAACGCTGACCGACCTCGAAGGGTTCCACGAACAAAATCCGCTGAACTCCAAGCTCATCAAGCGGCCGGACGGCGCCATAGAGGAGATCGTGTGGCGCGCCGGCTTTGACGACGTGGTTCCGCCGGGAATGTACGCCAAGCAGCTAAAAGCCATCATCGAGCACCTCGAAGCGGCGATTCCTTATGCCAGCCCCAAGACAGCCAGGGCCTTAGGCTTGCTCACCCATTACTATCGCACCGGTAATCCCGTGGATTTCCGCGCCTACAATATCGCCTGGGTCGCCGACGACGATTCCACTGTGGATACGATCAATGGCTTCATCGAGGTCTATCTGGACGCTCGCGGACAGAAGGGGGCTTGGGAAGGCATCGTCTATTTCAACGACCCCGAGAAAATGGAGATGATCCGCAAGTTCGCCGAATACGCGCAGTGGTTCGAGGACCACATGCCTTACGATTCTCAATACCGCAAGCCGCAGGTCAAGGGCATCTCCGCCAAGGCCATCCAGGCGGTCATGGAGACCGGCGACGCGGGCCCCGTGACCATGATCGGAATCAACCTTCCGAATCCGGGCGACATCCGCGAGCAGTACGGCACCAAATCGGTCTCGCTGAGCAATGTGATTGACGCCTACGATAAATCCAGCCCGCCCGCGGCCCGCCGGGAGTTCTGCTATAGTGAAGAGGAGTTCGAGCGTGCGGAAAAATGGAAAAGCCTCTCACTCGATCTCGAAGTCAACATGCACGAGGTGATTGGACACGCATCGGGCCGGGTTTCGCCGCGATTGAAGACCGAGCCTGAGAAAATCATCGGGCAGTACTACTCGGCCCTGGAGGAGGCGCGTGCGGACCTGGTAGCGCTGTGGTTCATGGGCGATCCAAAGCTCGTCGAGCTTGGGCTTGTTGCCGAACGCGCTCGAGAGGAGCTTGAGCGGGCCACGTATGATAGCTACACCCGCGGCGCGCTATCGCAGCTTCAAAAAGTGCGCCAGGGCCAGACGCTCGAAGAGGACCACCTGCGGAACCGCCAGATGATCGTCGGCTGGCTGATGGACAACACCCGCGCAATCGAGACCCGGCGGCGGGAGGGCAAGACATACTATGTCGTTTTGGACGTCGCCGCCTGGAAACAAGGTGTCGGCACGCTCCTGGCCCAGGTGCAGCGCATCAAGTCTGAAGGCAACCGGCAGGCGGCGGGCGAGCTGTTCGAGAAGTACGGCATAAGGTTCGACCCCAAGCTTCGCGACGAAGTGGTGGCCCGATGGGATAAGCTGGATCGCCCCAGCTACATCGGGTTTGTCATGCCGAAGTTGACGCCTGTGCTCGACGGGGACGGAAATATCCGGGACGTTCGCATCTCCTATCCGATGGATCTCGAAACGCAGATGTTAGAGTGGTCCGGAAGATCTCTGCAAAAACATTGAAGGAGTGATCATCATGAAAGTTGAGAAAAGCAGCAGCGTTGCCAAGGCGCCCGTGCAGATCGAGGGGGCGAAAGACGTGGAAATCAGGTGGCTTATTTCCAGGCAGGACGGGGCCCAGAACTTTGCGATGCGAATGTTCGAGATTCAGCCCGGCGGACATACACCCCTGCACACGCACGCCGAGGAGCACGAAGTATTCGTGCTGGAAGGGCAAGGCACTTTCGTCTATGAGGGGCGGGAGCACCCTTTCGAGGCCGAGCACGTTATTTTTGTGCCGCCGGACAAGGAACACCGGTTCAAAAACACGGGCGATTCGCTTTTGAGAATGCTTTGCATTATTCCC
>DATKWR010000862.1:0-4768 GCA_035529475.1 Sedimentisphaerales bacterium
AGAGGAAGCGAATATTGTCGCGTCCGAGGGTTTCCGGGACTTGCTGCTGGTCAGCAGCGAAGACCGCCAGTTCATCAGCGTCGATTATCTTGTGGAGCTGGCGCAGCGGCTCAGAGACAAATTCAGCTCGATCTCGATAGAAGTCTATCAGATGAGCACCGCCGAATACGCAAGGCTCTTCGAGGCGGGCATCGACGGCGTGACACTCTACCAGGAGACATACGACCGGCACGCTTACGGCTATTACCATCTGGCCGGGCCGAAATCCGATTGCGACCACAGGCTTAGCGCCGCCGACAGCATCGCGGGGGCGGGAATGCGCGAGGTCGGGCTGGGCGTGCTTCTGGGGCTGACGGACTGGCAGGTCGAGACACTGGCCCTTGCCGAACACGCCCATCACATCATCAAACACTATTGGCAATCGCACGTTTCGTTTTCCTTTCCGAGACTGCGTCCCGCCTACAAGGTCCAGGAAGCACAGTTCAGCCCCTTCACCGACAGGAATCTCGTGCAGATGATAACGGCGCTGAGGCTGTGTTTTGCCGACGTGGGGATGGTGCTCTCGACGCGAGAGCGGGCAGCGTTGCGGGACAACCTTATCTCGCTCGGCGTCACCAAGCTCAGCGCCGGCAGCCGGACCAGCCCGGGCGGCTATTCAGGCCGCTCCGAAGCCACGGGACAATTCCAGATCGACGACGACCGCAGCCCGGCTGAAGTCGCCGACATGATAAAACAACGGGGCTTCGAGCCCGTCTGGAAAGACTGGGACAAAGCCTTCATTGGTGATTAGTAATTGGTTACTGGTAAATGTTTGTAGTGACGCCGTAAGGCGTTACCTTCAAATGCCCTTACGGGCACACTACAAACAGTTACTGTTCACTAATCACCATTCACTCTCTTAGGACTTCTCGCCCATCAGCTCGGCCACTTTGGGCTCGATAGCCTCGGCCCATATCTTGTAGCCCGCTTCGTTGGGGTGCAGATAGTCCGGCATGATCTTCTTGGTAAGAAAACCGTCGGCCGTCAAGAACTTGGCGTTGATGTCGAGATAGTGAATCATTTTGCCGTCGGCGATTTTCGAGGCCAGCAGCGACGCCTTCTCGTTCTTCTCGCGCTGCTCGGACGGCTCGGGCCCCCTTGGGAAAATGGCCAGGATGAGAATCTTGGTCTTGGGGCACTTCGTGCGTATCCGGTTGCAGATGGCGATAATGCCATCGGCGATTTCCTCGGCGGTGTTGTCCTCGCCATTGGAGTTATTGGTGCCGATCATGATCGCCGCTAACTTGGGCGATATGCCTTCCAGATGGCCGTGATCCAGCCGCCACAAAACGTGCTGCGTCCTGTCGCCGCTGAAGCCCATGTTGACGGCGTTTCGCGGCTCATAGTACTTGTCCCAGTACTTCTTGCCGGTGTTTTCCCAGCCGTGCGTGATCGAATCGCCGATCATGAGCAAATCCACGTTGCCCTGTTTGACGCGCTCGTTCACGGCGTCATTGCGCACCGTCCACCAGATATGCCGATGCTCGGGCGAAACGGCTGAGTTTTGTTTTTCTCCGGCTACCAGAAGCAGCCCGGGCAGAACCAAAACAATAAGCGATGCAATCAAAAGTTTGCTCTTCATCCTTCATTCCCCTTACATAGAGATCCCACGTTACCTTCGGCTTCAGCCATCCCAATACGCCGGACAGAGCCTGCCCAAGTAGAATACCATACCCATCCCGAAATTCAACCTTAGCATCATTTCCCGCTGGTGCGGAGCGCTTACTATTTGACATCTTGAACATAATATCTCATAATGCACACGTGTTTTTTGGCCACTATGCCACGAACTGGGGT
Source organism: Sedimentisphaerales bacterium (assembly GCA_035529475.1). Lineage (GTDB taxonomy): Bacteria > Planctomycetota > Phycisphaerae > Sedimentisphaerales > Anaerobacaceae. Next base: position 1,837 of record DATKWR010000862.1, read on the forward strand.
GGCATTATCGGCCTTACCCACAGGGAGCCGGAATGACAAAAGGTAGATCATACAACGAACTCAAATCTCAAGCGGTAAACTTCTGGCCACTCGACTTAACTGAGAAAGAGAAGGATGCCAGCATCATACCGCGCCTCATAGATACGCAAGACAAGTTCATCAGCTTGCTCCATGTTGCTGACTCTCACCCACATGCGTGGAAAGAGATTCTGCCGAAGACCAGCCAATTGCCCGCGAATCTTTTCCTGAAGCATCTCATGATTCTCTCCGATATAGGCGGCGAGCAACTGCAACGATTCAAAACTGAACTACCTTCTGTTTTTCAACACCTCACCATGCCGTTTACCTGGAAAGGAAAGCACTACGAATACGTTTTTAAAACCCTTCGCGGTAAGGCCGCATGGAATAATAAAACCCTTGCAGTTGACGGACCCGGTCTTGCTGCCGGCGTTGCCCTGGACGACGCTATCGAAGACATCACCACCCTGTTGATCCACGGCGCTGCATCAACCACCAATGAGTTGCCCCAAGTCATTTCAGACAAATGCATTATCGGCAGTCTGCTTGGCGATAAACCCGGTCTCGATAAGTTCGTTCGCCAGAGATACATCTGGGTAAGCAGAATCACCGGCGGGGCAACCGCCAATGCAATGGGCCAGCTTGCTCAGGATTACGTCAAGCACCAGCTCCAGTCCATGTTACCAGGCTGGGATTTCTCCAAGAAGACTATCAGTGGAATAAGTCAGACAGGCGGGCGAACAAATATGCCTTTTGACATGGTTGCCGAGGCTCCGAGTGGGAAACGATGTGCTATTGAAGTCAGCTTCCAGTTCACAACTAACAGCACCATTGAAAGGAAAGCCGGCCAAGCTCAGTCTCGCCAGAGCCTTCTTCATAGAAAAGGCCATTGCATCGCCTATGTGATTGATGGGGCCGGCAATTTTGAACGTCGTTCTGCCATCTCCACGATATGCAGGTACAGCGACTGCACCGTCACGTTCCGTGATTCAGAGATTAGGAGGCTCGCGAATTTCTTGGAAGGAATGGCTGGTGGCGCGTGTAGGTCCATTGAAACGGAGGGAGCCTGATGACCCATCTGAGCCAGAACAGTGTCCCCCTCGCTATCGAGACTCTTGAGATCACGTCCCCGGATGCTCTACCACAGCCAAAACCACTCCATACGGGCGTATGGCTTTTTTCATTCCCGTGTGAGCCATCGGCTCCACTCATGGTGGACATTGGGGAGTGGGCATATGCATTGAAACTCTTTGCTGACAACGCCGAGGAACATACGGTCATCTGCATTTTAACGACCCCTCCATCTGCTGCTGTTTTGTGCTCACTGCTGCAGCACTCCTTGCATTATCACTTATGGATATCAGTCAGACTTGCTCCTCCTTTTAGCGATAGCGGAAAGCTTGCTAACCACCATGCTGCCCTTTTAGTATTCACCAAATACACCGGGAGCCTGAAACATACGAAGACACGAATTGCCTACACGTATTGTCCTCACTGCGACCGAACGACGAAGGACTATGGAGGTAAAAAGCATACATATCATTCGTACGGCACATTGATGTCGGATGTCTGGAGGGATATTACCTGTGATGCTGTGGAATCGGCCGATGATGTCATAGCCCGATTGTGCGACCTTTTCGGGCTTCCACCCTACCGTGTCTTATACCACGCGATCGCAAGGGCGGGAACTACGTCGATGCCCACTTTGTCTTGTACAGCGGAGCCCGAGCACAGCACCTCGTCAGTATTGGCGCCCCCTGAGGACGGGCGTACACTCGTGAGGGGCAACTGCCTTGAGCTCCTGGAGACGATTCCCAGTGAATCCGTCGATTTGTGCTTCGCCGACCCCCCGTACAATCTTAAAAAGAAATATGACAAATGGGACGATACTCTCGATATAAAGGAGTATTTCGAGTGGTGCGATGCGTGGCTGACCCAATTGGCACGTGTCCTCAAACCAGGTAGAACTCTTGCCGTGCTCAATATACCTTTATGGGCTGTGCGCCATTTTGCTCATCTCAGGACCCTGATGACGTATCAGAATTGGATTGTCTGGGAGGGCCTAAGCCTGCCGGTCAGGATGATCATGCCCGCCAACTACGTCATTCTCTGCTTCTCAAAGGGCGAATCGCGCGACCTGCCCGGCCTTGACCCTTGCACCTCGAAATCCATCGACACTCGTGAGTTGCTTTCTCTTAAGGAGTCGTACTGTATCCGCGCATCCTGTCTCAACGAACGCGCTGCACTCGGAGTTCAGGATAAGGTACCTATAACGGATTTATGGTGGGACATTCATCGACTGAAGCACAACTGCCGACGTGTCGATCATCCTTGTCAACTTCCACCAGCCCTGATGCGGCGACTTATAGCACTGTTTACCCAACCAGGCGAATGCGTCTTAGACCCATTCAACGGCGTGGGAACAACAACATTGGCAGCCGAACAACTGGGACGAGGGTTTATCGGAATTGAGCTTTCCGATTACTACCACAGTATAGCATGGCGTCGCCACGAAGAGTTGCGTCGCGGCTTCGATCCTTTCCGAAAGCAGGAGCTAACTCCGACGAGCAAGAACAGTCCAGTTGCTCGCCTTAAGAAGCAAAACTATGTGGTACCGAAGAAAACCCTTCAGCTTGAAGTCAAAAGAATCGCAGAACAACTTGGCAGGCTTCCTACTCGTGACGAAGTCCAACTCTTGAGCAAGTATCCGATATCGTATTATGACAACTACTTCATAAGTTGGGGAGAAGTCTGTGCCGCTGCTCGTACCACCGGGATGACTGAGACCCGAGATTCAACACCACGAGTGAAATCTGAAAATCAGTTTTTCCTGTTCAGGTGACCCGTTCTCGTGTAAACCCGGAGCATCTACAAGCAGGAGGGTCTCAAGTTTGCTCCGGCGCGGGTCGCGCGG
>DATKWR010000863.1:0-4369 GCA_035529475.1 Sedimentisphaerales bacterium
ATGCGGCCCATATAGACATCGATAATGCCAGCGCCTCTGCGACGCAACTGACCAGCGTCTCGACAACGGGTGCCGGGGCGAATATCACATTTGACCAGACCGGGGGCGGGGCTCTGACGCTGACAAGCGTGACGACGGCAGACGGAACCATCGATATCAGTGCCGATTCCGGAAACATCATAGCGACTCTGGTTACGGCGGGCGCCAACGGCGACATTTTGCTGAATACAACGACATCAGGCGACATTACCCTTGGCTCGCTGACGGCGGCCGGCGATAAGATAACCATAAATTCAGCGGGCGCAATTGACGATGCCGCCGCCGACGCAATAGCGGATCTGACGGCCAGTGAGCTGGATTTGGATGCCGTCGATGGGATCGGGGCCGGCGCTGCGATAGAGACCGTTGCGACAATAATAGATGCAGACACGACGGGCAATGCGGCCCATATAGACATCGATAATGCCAGCGCCTCTGCGACGCAACTGACCAGTGTCTCCACAACGGGTGCCGGGGCGAATATCACATTTGACCAAACCGGCGGCGGCCCTCTGACGCTGACAAGCGTGACGACGGCAGACGGAACCATAAATATCAGTGCCGATTCCGGAAACATCATAGCGACTTTAGTTACGGCGGGCGCCAACGGCGACATTCTGCTGGATACGACAACATCAGGTGACATTACCCTTGGCGCGCTGACGGCGGCCGGCGATAAGATAACCATAAATTCAGCGGGCGCAATTGACGATGCCGCCGCCGACACAATAGCGGATCTGACGGCAAGTGAGCTGGATTTGGATGCCGTCGATGGGATCGGGGCCGGCGCTGCGATAGAGACCGTTGCGACAATAATAGATGCAGACACGACGGGCAATGCGGCCCATATAGATATCGATAATGCCAGCGCCTCTGCGACGCAACTGACCAGCGTCTCCACAACAGGGGCCGGGGCGAACATCACAGTTGACCAGACCGGGGGCGGTGCTCTTACCCTAACGAGCGTGACCACGACAGACGGAACCATAAATATCAGTGCCGATTCCGGAAACATCATAGCGACTTTGGCTACGGCGGGCGCCAACGGCGACATTCTGCTGGATACAACGACATCAGGCGACATCACCCTTGGCTCGCTGACGGCAGGCAACGCCATAAGCTTGGAGGCCACTGCCGGAACAATCACCCAAGGGCTGTTGGGTCTCATCACCGCGAACGGCGGTTCTCTGACCCTGAAGTCTGAAGGTGATCTGAACGCGGCTAACTACACCGTCGCCAATCGAGCAGGCACGGATCTGACTCTGGATAGCACGGGCGGCTCAGCCATCGTTACGAACTCCGCTGCTGATGACTGGCACTCGATTACAGCCACAGCTCAGCACAATGTAATTCTTTCGGGTGATGGAGACATAACGACCGGAAATCTGGAGTCCAGAGATGGTAGCGGGCTTAACGGCGTACAAGTATTCACCGATACCGGCAGCGGCGGCAGCCTGAATGCCCAGGGCACCATCCTATCGGGAGGATTTGTAACCGTAGATGTAGAAGGCCAAGCCGGTTTTGCCCAGCCTGTGTCGGCAGGCGGCAACATCGACCTGGAAACAGGCAGCGATTTGATCGCGAATGCGATGTCTTCCACCGGCGGAAATATCGAAATGACATCCAACAGCGGCAACTTAGAGATCAACGGGAATCTAACGGCCAACAGCGGAGGCGTATCTCTGATTGCCCCGGCGGGTAAAATATACACCTCCGGCGGGGCCAACGACACGCTCAACGTCGAGATCACGGGCCATGCCGACGCAACAAAGGGTGTTCCCCTGCCTTACGGCGCCGGCACCGCCGGCATTGTGATTTCGAGCAAAGAGAACCTCATTGTAGGCGAAGGTGCTGTATTGACTGCGAACGGGACTTACTCCCTTGCCGTTGATGACCGCTCCGGTGTCGGTTTCGACACGTCGCCAAGCGAAGGCGGCGACCCCATCGATGTTGCCATTTATCTCGGCAGCTATCGGCCAACGCCTACTCCAACGGGCGGCGGCGTGACGGTTGACTCCCGCGTTTCAATGGCCGACAACGGCACTATGGTTGTTGATGCGTATGATACAGTGACGCTTGGAGGGAAATTCAACGAGTCCGTCTTCAATCAAATAACCCGGCTGGAGGTGGTTTCGCGAATAAGTACAACGCTCAACGAAGTAATTACGTATGGCCGACTGCCCTATGCGGACGATCCCGAGGCCATACGAAGCTGGTTTACCTCCCCTGGAAGCTTTACCGGAGCCTACGTGCTGCGAGGTGTCAGGGTATTGTTTGCGGAGATTCTGGCACTGACGAATCCCGTCCCGCTGGCCCCGCCGAAGCCTTTGGAACCGGAAGTCAGCGGTGAGGTGGAAGGACCGGATACCGAGGCTCTGGTAAATTTGTTGAATGAACTGGGAATCGGCGTCCAGCCGTATGTGACAGAAGCCTACGCGGCGTCGCTCAGCACGGATCTGCGTCTTTACAGTGCGGCGGAGAAACTTCAGCAATTGATCCCTGTCCTTGAAGATGCCGATGGGACTCACGTTGCCGGATTGAAAGCAGCCACTGCACAGTTCTTCCCGACACTCGACGTCCTTTCAGAGGAACAGATGGATTCATTTGCCCAGGAGTTGGTGCGTCACAAAGGCGATGCCACTGATCTCGACCGGGCCGGACAGTGTATTTTCGCTTTAACCGAGTATGTCAACATTCTGGCCAATGACATCGGCTGGCCGGTTGAGAAGTCCGTTGGATTTGTTATGAGCAGGTACGTCCCGAGATTGGCGGAAGGTGATGAGATCAGGATTGCCGTGATTCAAATGCAACTGCAGAAAACCTCTGGAGTTTGAGTCCGGCTGTGTCACCGGCGGGTGGTTTTGAGAAACCCGTATCTGCGAAGATTCTCGAAGGCGGACGATCCGTCAAGGATGTTCTGTGTGCGCGCCGTCTTACCACCGGCGGAGCCGATTTACCGGGCAAACACAATAACGCGGACCCCGACATCGTTGTCCCTGTCGCTGAAGATGACCTTGTAGTCGGAGTCAGATTCAAGAAGTATATACTCTGGTGGGGCTATGCAAGAACCGCCGCAGATGAGGGGCTGGGCATTGTCCCCGTCGTTTTGGCACCATTCCCACACGTTACCGATCATGTCCTGAAGATCCCAGGCATTTGCCTTAGTGGCAGCGGCAATGGGCCAGGCGGAACTGTAAATATCGCTTGCAAGAACAACCGAGTTAGGATCGAGAACTCTATTCTTCGGATCTTTGTAGTCCTCGACCGCTCCAAGAGGTTCGACCGGCAGAGGCGGTACTTTGCTGTCCTTGTTGCGGTTCCAGTCGCTCGCTGCTTTTTGCCAGGCAGGTCCCCTTACGTGGGCATAGACTCCAATCTCCGCCCTATTGTCGCCCCAGGGACGGATGTTACCTGTGCCCGCGCTGCACGCGTAATGGTGCTGCGAATCGCTGGGTAGCTGTCCGCCGAACCATCGGCAGTAGGCTTGTGCGCCGTAGTACGTTACCCAGGTCACAGGCAACTCCGCCTCAGCTTCTGAAACTACAAAAGTACTTCCTGATTCATCCCATTTAATGGCGCTGGGCGGCGTGTTCGCAACGGTGGATTGAATGAGCTTGTTATTACTCTGGTCGGTGAAGATTGACCATCCCGGAAGCTTGGGGCTGCCTCTCGTGGCTCCGCCTTTTTCGAGGAACAGCCGATATTGCCGGTTTGTTATTTCGCGGATAGCCATATAAAATGGCTCGTTGTTTCCGGGTCCGGCCGGAATGAATGCCAAGACGACGGTCGGATCCTGTGTTGACCTGATATACCTGGGCCAACCCACGTTCGGGACATCGTTGCCGTCGATTGTGTAAAAGAAATCCAGCCATTCGCTCTGTCTGTTAGTGATCGCCTCTCTGATCTGCTCCCAGGCGGTGGGCAGTTGCACCGAATTCTTCTTCTCGATGTCCACCGGCTCGAAATTCGGGTGCAGCCCACTTGTAGCGAAAATCAAGCGTCCATTGTCAAGGTCTAAACGTCGGCAGTACTCGGGTTTGAGCGCTCTTTCAACGCGGAGCAGCTCTTCCCAATAATCCCTGCATTTTGCGATCTCCCCTTTGTGCTTCTCTATCAGCGGCAGTTCCCTCATGTTCTTGACTCGTTGTGCGGCCGTGTCGAAATCACTTTTCACGCTCTGGAGCTTGCTCAGATAGTCGCCCTCAGGCTTGCGCCCAAGCTCATTGGCAATCTCCTTGTCAATCTTCGAAATCTTCTCGTCCCAGGAATATTGGCTGTCGTTTCGCGGATCATCCTCGAGCTTCCTGAAGTCTGCGACTTCCATCAGCCA
>DATKWR010000864.1:0-16687 GCA_035529475.1 Sedimentisphaerales bacterium
ACTATATCTTCGCCTTGACTTCCTCGCGCCTGCTTTGGGAGATAAACGCCTGCATTTTTTCTCGAATAGCCGTTGGATTATCCCCCTGGGCCATCGAGCAGATGCCTTCGACAATCATTTCCCTTGCGGTTGCCTCGGCTCTGGAGTAGATTCCCAATTTTCCGGCGAGCGGGATGAAAATCAAATTGGCGGCAAATGCCCCGTAGAACGTGGTCAGCAGGGCGACCGCCATGCCGGCGCCAATCTGGTCCGGCGAGGACAAGTTCTTGAGCATTTGGACCAGGCCGATCAGCGTCCCAATCATCCCGAAGGCCGGGGCCGCCGCACCCATGAACTCGAGAATCTTTTTGCCGTTGTTATGACGGTCCTGGAGGTTTTCGATCTCCAGCGTCATGAAATCTCTGATGGCCTCCGGATCGTTCCCATCGACGAGCATTTGCAGGCCCTTGACGAAAAACAGATCACTGACCTTGGGTATCTCCTGCTCGAGAGCCAGGGCTCCATCGCGCCTGTTGATCGCCGCAAAATTAACCATATTCTGGACGAGCTCCGAGGCCGAAGGGATCTTTGTGACAATCGTTTTCTTGACCACCGAGAATATTCCGAGAAATTGAGGCAGAGAGAAATGGATGAGTGTTGCGCATAACATTCCACCGATGGTTATGGCCAACGAGGGCAGGTGCACGAACGATTGCCACCCGCCGCCGACAACAATGGCACTGACAATGACAAAAAAGCCAAGAAGAATCCCGATTATGGTCGCAATGTCCATAGGACTACGTTCCCTCAACGATCTGCTTCAATCTCTGGCAGAAGGCCGCGGCCAGAGCAGGCTCAGAAGCGGCCAGCTCCGCCAGCAGTTTGGCCTTGGGTCTCTCGGTCATGTAGTAGAGGATCTTCACGGCATCATCAAAGCTGCCGCCTCTGTTACCGCTCTGTGTCTCGTCGCCCCCCGCCGCGCACATGTTCGTGAGGATATTGCCGGCGCTGGTCGCCTCCATCTTGTCGTAGGTAGCGGCTATAGAGACCAGATTGACCCGTTCCGCCTGGTCAATCTCAAGCCTGCTCTTGAGCAGCCTGTCGCGCTCACTCTTGAGGTTGGCAACCGCCGAAGCAAGCTCGATCCGCAGATTGTTCAGCTTGTCGATGTCTTCTTTGAGCACGTCCTGAGCCATCTGGAATCTCCGTTCACGCACGGTCAGTGCCTGGAGCCGGTTGTCATAGTCCCGCATTTTATCTCGGATGTCCTGAATGAGGTTTTTGAGCTGCTCTTCCGTCATGGCTTTCTTCATGGATCCGGAACCCGCCTCGACGGCGCCTGCGAATGTGGCTTCCGCCGGCGATGCGTCCCGTTCGGATCGACCGTCGGTGACGGGTGGCTGCTCTGACGTCTCAGGATGATTCGCCGCAGACGAATGTGTGAGCCAGGCGAGGACAAAAGCACCGGCAAAACTGACCACTCCCGCGGCGGCCATGAGGATCAACTTCTTAGTCATAGGTTCTCTCCAAACTTTGCGCTTTGCGGACAAATGAGACGCCGGCCCTCTCATCCAGCTCTTTTTGCTCCAGCCTCTCCTGTTCTCTGATAAACTGCCGTTTCGTCTCTGCTCGCAATTGTTCCAAACCTTGCTTGAACTTCCGAAGTTTCAACACCTCGGCGATTTTCTCTTTCTGGTGCGACTCCAAAGCGTGAAGTTTCTCTTTGAGCTTCTTGATCTGCTCGTCGCTGGCCGCCGAATACCTTAGAAAGAACTCCTGGCGGCCCAATCGCTTCTTGGGATTCTCTTTGGCCAGGCCATGGACTATTTCTTCCAGCATCTTCTGCCGGCTCAGCAATGCGCCTCGCGCTTCGGCCAATTTTTCCGTCAGCTCGAACAACTGTGCCCTGGCTCTCTGCTCCTCCTTCTGCTTAATGTCGAGGACGCGCTGCAGCCGCCATACAAAACGTTTCATTGAGTTTCCAATTCTTCATTGAACTTCTCCAAAATTGGAGTTAGGCATACTTTTGGAAAGAAAAAATCTTGTTCTTCAGTCTCACGTCAGTCTATTGTCCCTGCGAACCCAACAGGTCATCCCAGGCCCGGGTGATGCCGGTCAGACGTTTGACCGTCTCCGGGAAATCCGTTCTGTCCCGGACCGGCTGGACCAGGAAGTTCCGTATCCTGTCGATCAAGGCCACGGCTCCGTCGATGCGCCGGTTGTTGCCCGGGGCAAATGCCCCGATAGTTATCAAGTCTTCGGCATCACAATAGACGGCGTATATTTCCTTGAGCTTCTGGGCCGCCAGCTTATGCTCTTTGCTTGTCACCGCCGGCATCAGCCGGCTGATACTCTGGAGAATATCGACGGCGGGGTAATGGCCCCTTTCCGCCAATTTCCGTGACAAGACGATATGTCCATCCAGCAGGCTTCTTGCACTGTCCGCTACGGGATCCGCCAGATCGTCGTTCTCAACCAGGACCGTCAGAATACCCGTAATGCTGCCGCGTTCGGCGCAACCCAGACGTTCGATGAGTCTTGGCATCAGAGAAAAGACGCTGGGGCAATACCCCTTCGTGGCCGGCGGCTCGCCCGCGGCAAGGCCTATTTCACGCTGCGCCTGGGCAAAACGCGTCAGTGAGTCCATCATGAACAGGACGTTCTTGCCCTTGTCCCTGAAGTATTCGGCGATTGTAACCGCGACGAAGGCGGCCTTGACCCGCTGAATCGGCGGCGAATCCGACGCGGCGACGACAACAACGCTCTTCGCCAGGCCCTCTGCGCCGAGATCTGTATCGAGAAACTCCCGAACCTCCCGGCCACGCTCGCCGATGAGCGCCACGATGTTGACATCGGCGTCGCTTGAGTTGGCGATATCGCCGAGCAGGACGCTCTTGCCCACGCCGCTGCCCGAAAAAATACCGACTCTTTGTCCCGTGCCGCAAGTCAACACTCCATCTATCGAGCGAATTCCCAAAGCCAGAGGACGAGTGATTCTCTCCCGGCTCAGAGCTTCAGGGCTGCTTGCGTCCAGGGCCTTCTCGTCCCGTCCGGCCAAGGGGCCTTTGCCATCGATGGGCTCTCCAAGCCCGTTGAGGACCCTTCCCAGGACAGTGTCGCTCAGGGCGATGTGCCTCGGCGTGCTCCTGGCCGTGACTGTATTGCCCGGTGATATTCCCTCGATGTGTTCCAGGGGCAGTAAGATCAGGTGGTCATTGTGGAACCCGACCACTTCGGCCAGCACGCACCGCCCAGGACGAATCTGGATGCTGCAAAGCTCCCCCAGCCCGAGGGCCGGGCCGGTAGATTCAACGGTCTGGCCGGAAACCCGCACGACAAGACCCTGACAATCCAGCAACCGCACGCCGCTCAGCGCCGAGTGAAACTTCGCAAAATCGATCAGGCCGTGATGAGCTTCACTTATAGTCATGCGTTATTCCGCCTTCCTGAGCGCTTTGCCAATTCGTTCCAGATTCTCGTCGATCAAGGACTTGATGATCCCCTTTGGGCTCTCGATAAGGCATTCCGCCCGTCCGATGTTCGGGTCTGGTACAAACTCAATGCCGGCCAGGACACCGCCTTGTTCATCATGCTGCTGCGCTTTTCGGCACTGTGCAAGGTCGTCAGGATTCAAATGCACCACCAAATCATGACGGCTTGGTGCGTGCATGAGTGTTTCCTTGACGATAGATTCAATTTCATAGTCCCCGTTGTCCACTTTGTGCATCAGGATCTTTCTGGCGATTTCCACCGAGAGCCTGGCGATTTCTTCTCTGTGCTCGCTGAATATCCCGGCGTACGATTCGTTCAGCTTGGCGATCACCCCGTTCAATGTCTGGCACACCTGCGAAAATGCCGCTTTCCGGGCATCTGAGTCACCGGGCACGGTAGGCTCCGTCTGTGCGCTCGAATTCACAGGGTCGTGAGCGGGCGAAGCGCCGCCGGCGCTCTGAGGATAACCATCCAGCAGTTCGGCAGAGACAATCGGCCTATCCAGAGAGAGAGCCGCCGCCTGTGACATTGTCCTATCGCCCTTTCATCCTGAGTTTGCCTTCTTCATTCGCCTCTCGGAGCGGCTTAACGACTTCTTCTCTGGCGTCGAGCACTTCCTTTTCCAGCGGTTCCTGCATCAATGAGACTTCTTCATCCAGCGTGGCCATGGCCCGCTCGGAGATGTTCGACCGTATCTTCTGCACGATGTCTTCGTCGGCTCCGTGAAGCGCAATGGCTAATTTGCTCGAGTCCACGGTCCGCAGAGCCTCCTGCAGGGATCGGTCGGCCACCGAGGGAATGTCTTCCCATGTTATCATCAGGCACCTTACCATAGTGGCGGTTTGCTCATCCTGCTTGGCGATTTCATCGAGCAGTTGGTCCCGCAGCGCTCTGTCCAAACCACTAAGCATGATGGCGAGTTTCCGCAGCGTCTGCTCCGGTTTCTCCACGAGGGTCTCGCCTTTAAGGCTCTTGAGCCTTTTGGTGATGGTCGATGCGATTTGCTGCTTGACTCGGTTGCCCACCAGTTCCGGATTCGTCATCTTGCATACGGCTTTGAGCCGTGCCTCTTCTTTCAACAGCGCCAAGACCTCCTGGCTTCTCTTCGGCGCCAGCTCGGACAGCACCACGGCAATCGTCTGCGGGTGTTCACCTTCCAGGGCGAGAACAAGCTCATCGGTGCCGGCCTGGCGAATATCCGCAAACAGATCTTTCTTCTCTATCGTTTCTCGAATCTCGGATTGAATCTGGTCGGCTTTGTCTTTATCAAGGAGGGTGAGAAGCATCTCATTGAGAAAAGTCCTCACGCTGAATCTCTGGGTGTGTCTTTGCTGAAGCGTGTTGCAGAATTCTCGGGCGACCTTCGCCTGCTGCTTGATGTCATGCTGCTCCGAAGCATCGATTCGCGCAAGCTCCATCGCGATTTCCTGGACATCATCGGGGGCGAGCCCTCTGAGCAGTTCCGCGGCGGTAGCGGTATCCAGACTCATCAACAACATTGCAGCCTTCTGTTTGCCCGATAGCGCCATCTACTCAACTCCCCTTGTCCTCAAGCCAACTGGCAAAAAGCTGTCGGGCCCGCTCCGGGTCCTGTTCCAGCACACCGGCGATCTGCCGGCGCAAGAGCGCCGGTTCCGGTACTGAAGTTCCGCCCGGAAGGAGACCGGAGAACCCTTCTGCTCCCGACATCCGGTTCGCGGCGGCCTGCAGCCCCGCCTTTTTCCTGGCCCCTCTGAACATCCGCAGAACCAGAAGCGCGCAAACGGCCATGATCCCTAACGAAGCCTGTCGGGCGACCGCCACAAAATCAAGACCACCGTCTGTTTCCTCGCTCAATAGTGGTGCAGCCGGATTTTGAAACTTCACGTCAACCACCTTGAGCGAGTCTGCTCCGGCAAGGTCCAGGCCCAGCGCGTTTTCAATAAGCTTCTCAACGTCATTTGGATCCATGATCTTTGCCTGCGCCTCATTTGCATCGACGGGGGACAAATCAACCACGGCGGCGACCGATAAAGACTTAATCTCGCCCGGCAGCACGACCTCCTGTGTCACCGTCTTGCCGACCTGGTATTCGGTGACAATGGTCTCATCTTTCTTGGTGGTGCCCGGCTTTGCCGAATTGCCGGCGGCCGTCGCGCCGTTGGCTCCCGTCTCGGAACCGGTCGTGATTTCTTCCTTTGTGGCCACACCCTTAGGCTCATATTTTTCCGTGACGGTGCTGACGCTGTTCATGTCAAGCACGGCATGAATCCTCACCTTGGCCCGTCCGGGTCCAAGGACCGTGGTGAGCATCTGCTCGACCTTGTCCTCCAGGTTTTGCTCCACCCGTTCCCGATAATCCTGAACGGTGCCTGCCCCGCCGGCCATCGTCCGGTCCGATTCGCCGGACAGAAGACGCCCCTGACTGTCGATCACCGTCACGCTTTCGATACTGAGCCCCTCGACGCTCCCGGAGACCAGATGGGTGATGGCTGCGATATTCAATGCGCTTAATCGATAGCCCGGTTTGAGACGCAGGACCACCGACGCCGTCGTCTTGCCCGCTTCGGAGGTGAAAAGCGTTTGTTCCGACCGGACGATGTGGACCCGTGCGTGCTCCACGCCGTCGATCATTTGGATGCTCTTGGCCAGCTCGTCCTGGAGGGCTCGGTTGAGATTGACGCTTTGAACGAACGGGCTAATGCCGATTTTCTCATTATCGAATATCTTGTACCCGCCCTGGTCGCCCGTCGGGAGTCCTTCCTTGGCCATATCCAGGCGGAGCTGATAGACGTGTTGTTTCGGAACGTAGATGCTCGTGCCGCCGTTTCGCAATTCGTAGGCGATGGCCTTCTCACTGATTTTCTCCGTAATCTGGGCGGCTTCTTCGGGGGCAAGATCCTGGTAAAGCACTCGCATATCGGGCGTCTGTGCCCAATGGATAAGCAGGCCGCCGACAATCACAAACGTCACTGCGATGGCGACAAGCAAGGCTCGTTGAACCAGCCCTATCTTCTCCCAGATTGCCCTTATCCTGTGGAAAAACCCCATGAAGCCCCTTCATTGGTTGACGGCCCGCGAAGTCAAAAGATGCCGGCGCCCGTCACCATGGAACAACCGATCATAGCGGCATGCTCATTGTCTGCTTATATGCTTCAATTAACTTGTTTCTGACACCCACAAGAAGCTTGAAACTCATATCCGCTTTTGCCGCGGCCGAAACCACCGACGCGATATCCTCGCTCTTGCCCGACAACAAATCCTGAATGGACGTATCGGAGGACTGCTGAAGATCGTCGACCTTAGAGATGTAATCTTTGATGGCATCGGCAAAGCCGGTTTTCTTGTCGTCCGAGTTTGCCGTCTTCGATGTCCCTATGGCATCAGGACCGTTGCCCGGCCGCACGGAACCGGGGCCCCAGGGCCCGTTCGCCGAGTTCATCAGTCCGCTGACGGTCGTAGTTGGATCAATCATTCATTGTTCCTCAATTTATCGAAGTAACTCGAGTGTGGCCTCAACCATTTGCTGATACCGTTTCAAGACGGCGACGTTGGCCTGATAGACCCGCGTCGCAATATTGAGATTCATCATCTCGACGGGCAGATTGATATTCGGCATCGCTACGTACCCGGCCTCATCCGCCAGAGGATTGCCCGGATCCATGACTCTTAGAAAGTCGCTCATATCCGTGACGATCCTGTCGAGCTTGATGCCGCCGAGACCCTCTTCCGACATGAAAGCGGCCTCGCGCCGGCGGTAGGGTTCGCCCTTGCCGGCATCGACCGTGCGGGCATTGGCGACATTCGATGAAATCACTTCCATCTGTTTGCCTTGCGCCCGCAAGCCGGAAATCGCGATATCTATGGGGCCGAAGCTGTTATTGACTTCCATTGCTCTTTTTCCTTTCCCGTCTCTGTCCTCTGCGGACCCTTATTGGGTCCGTTGAGCAGAGGCAACGAGCACCCCGCCGTTACTTTGACCCAATGGCCTGATCCATCTGGCTGTATTTCTTGCTGAGCAGGCGGACGAGCGTTTTGTGACGAATAGCGTTCTTGATCATCCGGCCCACTTCCCCTTCGTAATTGACGTCGTTGCCATTCGATTTCACGGGCGTCTCTTGGGGCTGATATATCTCCGGCTTTATCTTGCTCAGATCGACCTTACCCGATGAATCGAGACACTTGGCGAGCAGCTCCTCGAACCGGACATCAACTCTGCGATACCCGGGAGTCTCAAGATTGGCGACGTTATTTGCAATCGCTTTCTGGCGGAGGCTTTCGGCTCTTAGGCCGGCCTCGATGACGTCCACGATATTGTTCATTCCTGACATCGCAAGCCACTCAATATCCGTACAAACATTGTCTGTCCAAAGTGAATCAGCAAGAATCGTGCCAATTGTTCACAGCCCGGCATTTTCGGCGTGCTAACCCCGATCCCGTGCCAAAAAACCCATTTATGGGGGTGTCCCTGATATCAAGAGCGGTCGTGATGTCAGGATTTTATACAATGACGTCTGGTTCTTGACATCGGGCGATGCTTCGTCACGGGTGTTTGAGGTCCTCACGCCAGTGCACTCAGAGACCAAGCAAGCGGCATGTGATCTCCGCTGGGTTCTGATCCGGAAGTTCTTTCCTGCACCGCAGGAATGTTTCTCCGGGAGTATGGCCGCGAGCCTTGCCATTACGGGATGCAAGTGTTCTTTTTCAATCCATAAGTGTTTAACGCTACACGAGATAGAATCTTGTTGGGGCGCCGTGCCCGAGTGTTGGCACGGCAGTTGCTAATTTTGAGTTTAGTCTTACTGGGACGACTTTATGAACGATAGCATACTGACAATCGACAACAGCTTTGTCGCACCCGTTGGTGCGTCCGGGGCTCCACCGAAAGCTAATGCAAGACACGCAGAGAAGCCGTCTTTCCCGGTTGCAGATGAGAAACCACCCCAAGTGGATTCTGCGCCAGCCGGAGTGACCGATGATGTTCCGATGGATACCCCCAAGGGGATTGCGGAAAGGCCGACGCGAGAGTTTCGTCAGGTGCTTCGCGAAAAAACCGGGACCGACTCGCCCCCGAAGGCTCAGAATGACGGCGAATCGACGGAGCAGAGCGCCGTCTCGGCTCTTATCAAGCCGAAGCAGGTTCTACAGATGTGGTTGGCTGAGAATGCCATCCCCGTCCCCCAGAGCAAAGATGCTGCAGCGGCAAAGGTCGAACCTAAAGCCGGGCTTGAACTGGGCCAGTTGATCGCCGGTTCGAAACCTGAGAAGTCCCCTCCCGTTACCGGGCACGCCGCGAAATCGGCTCAGATCAAGGCTCTTCATACCACTGAAAAGGGGCAATTGGGGCTCAAAACAGTTTTGCCCGAGAAGTCCAACGGTGAGAACGGCCTCAAGGTTGTTTCGCCTGAGGGCTCCGCGATGGCTTCTGCTGTCAAGGCCCAGCCGGCGGCGAACGTAAGGACCGATAAGATAGTGGCACTGGGTCGGGCAGCGGTCGATGCAAAAGCCCTCGGCAACAAGGCGGATGTCAAAGAGCTGGTTCCTGAAGCGTCTGCCGCTGCCGGCGGCAAAACAGCCGCTGCCAACGAGAAGCTGCAAAGGGTGGATGCTTCTGCCCATTCTGACGCGACAAAAGCACCTACGCCAAATGCAAAGAAAGACTTGGTGTCCGGTGCCTTCGCCGATGGGGACGGCACAAAGATGAGTGCCGATGGGAAAAAGGCCCCTCCGAGCACTGCCTTGCCCTCAACGGCGGCCGATCTCGCCGAGAAGCAATCTCAGGCGGCGCCAAGTGACCGGGGGAAGGATGTGCCAACTGTAAGAGCCGGCACGCGGCAAACGCAGGCTGAATCATCCGATGCAAACGGCAAAGAGTTCGTGGGCGGCGGCAGCGATACGGCCGATGCCCGTGGTTTTGCGAAGTCGAGCACGACAGAGGTTCAAGTATCCGACGGCCAGGGCAAGAGTCGAGGCCGATCGGCTGCCGACCACGGTGCGCCCCAGAACATTGAGCAGATACTTTCGCACAGCAATCCGCACGTCCCGACGGCATCGCAATCCGCCACCCCCGCGGCGAACGCCAGGCCGGCGAATTTGCCCGGGCAGAGTTCGCCTGCGGATGTTTCTGCGGATATCGGCAGGCAAATTCTCGAATCCATTCATGGCTCGCCGTCCCAACAAGGAGCAGAGCGGCAAATTACCGTTCGCCTGAATCCGCCCGAACTGGGCCAGGTTTTCATAAAACTCCAGGAGCACGAGACCGGATTGACGGGTATCCTGGAAGTAAGCAGATCGCAAACCCGATTCGAGATTGAGCACGCCCTGCCGGAAATCATTCGCAATCTTGCAGATTGCGGCATCCAGGTCAGACGGTTTGACGTCGTGCTTTCGGAACAGGGACGCTCGGAACAAGAGGCCTTTGGGGGCCAGTCGATGCCAAACAACGGGCGCTACGAACACAATCCGGCGGACCGGGAGGCTTGGGCCGACGAAGCGGACCTCGGCGCGCCGAGCGACTGGTCGCCGAACAACTACAGCCAGCCGAACTTCTCTGAACTGCAGGAATCGCTTATGACCGACGGTTCCATCAATATGCTGATATGAAGTGCAAACGCATTTGTCTTCGCCAAGCTCAAAATTAGAAGGTTCTGCACAAATCTCGGCCGCTGCCGAAACCGTGGATTGTCCCGCCGAACACCGTGACGGTGTGAGTATCTATGAGGCCGAGCAGTTATATCGGCAGGTTCTGCAGAGCCATCCCAACGATGTGACCGCCCTGCACGCCCTGGGAGTCATTGCTCACCAGATGGGAAACCACCACGAGGCTGTCGCGCTTCTGACCAAAGCGATTGCAGCGGACCCGCTCAGGGCGCAATTTCACAATACGCTCGGACTTGTCTGTGAGGCTCTTGGGGACATTGAGCAGGCATTGAATGCCTATCGGAAAGCGGTGTCGGTTCAGCCCGATTATGCCGAAGGCTACCACAACATGGCCATCGCACTTCAATCACGGGGGCAGTACGCCGAAGCGGTCCAGCAGTGCCGCAGAGCAGTGTCTCTCAAGCCGGACTACGCTCAGGCGTATAATACGATGGCTTTTTCGCTGGAAAAACAGCAGTGCTACACGGAAGCGATTGGAAGCTATGAGCAAGCGGTGCGGCTCAACCCGGATTTTGCCGAAGCCTACAATCATTTGGGCGTCGTACTTAACAAGATGGGTCGGTCTG
This sequence comes from Sedimentisphaerales bacterium, assembly GCA_035529475.1. Taxonomy (GTDB): domain Bacteria; phylum Planctomycetota; class Phycisphaerae; order Sedimentisphaerales; family Anaerobacaceae. The sequence continues at coordinate 10,677 of DATKWR010000864.1, forward strand.
CGGAGGCAATAGCAAGTTACAGGCTCGCGCTTCGAGCCGACCCGGACTATGCCGAGGTCTACAACAATCTGGGCATTGCCCTGAAAGACCGGGAACACTTTGCCGAGGCGATCTGGAATTTCGAGCGGGCCTTGCGACTCGATCCCGATTTTGCCGAGGCGCACTATAACCTGGCCAACAGTCTTCGGGACGAGGGGCGATGTGCTGAAGCGCTCGCCGGTTACAAACGTGCCATTCAGTTGAAACCGGATTACGCCGAAGCGCATTGGAACATGTCACTTGCTCTTTTGCTGAATGGAGATTTCATCGAGGGCTGGAAAGGATACAAGTGGCGGCGCAATGCGGAACTGAAGATTATCACCGACCGTCATTGCTCCAACAAGCCCCGTTGGGATGGAGGCTTGTTCGAAGGCAGACGGCTCTTCGTGCACTATGAGCAAGGTTTGGGAGACAACATACAATTCGTCAGGTACCTGCCTATGATTAAAGCGAGGGGAGGAACGGTCATCTTTGAGACCCTCCGGCCCCTGATGGGCCTGCTGCAGGGATTTCCAGGGATTGATGAGCTCGTCGAGTACTGCCCGGATAAGAAACCATCTGTCGATTTTGATGTTTACGCATCGCTGTTGGACATGCCGCACCTGTTCGGAACCACGCTGGAGACTGTTCCCGCCGAGGTGCCGTACATTTACGCCGACCCGGCCAAGGTGCAGTACTGGCGCAACGCGCTTGCCGGACCGGATTTCAAGGCCGGCATTGTCTGGGCCGGGTCTTCCGTACACGGGAATGACCGCTACCGCTCGTGCAGACTTGACTGTTTTGCCCCGTTGACAAGGATTAGCGGTGTCCGAGTGTACGGATTGCAGAAAGGCGAAGCGGCCGCCCGGATGGATGAATTGGCTGGAACAGTGCCGGTGACGAACATCTCAAAAGATTTCAACGACTTCACCGACACCGCCGCAGCAATCGAAAATCTCGACCTGGTTATTTCTGTTGACACGTCCGTACTGCATCTGGCCGGCGCGATGGGCAAAGCAACCTGGGCGCTTTTGCCGTTTGCGCCGGAGTGGCGATGGATGCTGAACCGCCAGGACAGCCCCTGGTATCCCACGATGAAGCTGTTTCGTCAAGACACGTGGAACGGGTGGGATGGTGTATTCCGGCGCGTTGCCGAAGAACTGAGTTGCATGGTGGGACGACGCAACGCCTCAAGCCCTTAACGGACAGACCCATTGAAGGTACGTGAGATGATTCCAGCCATAATCCCCTACTATAAGAACAAGAGTCAGCTTGCAAGATGTATATCTCACCTGGAGGGTCAGACCGTCCCGGTGGAAATATTCGTCAGAGATAATAGCGAGGACAACGTTTATTTCACCGCGGCGGTGAACGAAGGCATCCGGAAATATCTGGACGGACCGTGCAAGTACCTGCTTGTATTGAACCAGGATATGTACCTCGAACGCACCGCGACGGAAGAAATGCTGGCATTTATGGATTCGCACCCTCATTGTGGTATTGGTGCACCTCTGCAACTGCACAGTGGGGACCCGGGCTATGTGGTCTTCGCGGGGGGCTGCCAGGCCTTTCTCGCGGGAGAACATCAGCACGGGCCGCTGGAGGCATTCACCACGGACGAACGTATCCCCTGGGCCAACGGCGCTTGCATGATCCTGAGAAAAGAAATGATTCAGGAAATCGGCCTGCTGGATGAGAACCTTGTGTTCATTGGCAGCGACAGCGACTATTCTTTTACCGCGCGCTCAAGAGGCTGGCAGATTTGGAGAATAGCGGGCGCCAGAGGGATTCACGAGCTGGGTGCATCCTGCTGCATGGACGATCCGAACATCGAGCTGCTGAAGGTCAAAGACATGATCTACTTCGGCCGGAAATGGTTGACCGGGGAACTCTATCGGGACTTGTCGCACGAAGGCGCCGAGCTGACGTTGGAACGAACATTTGCGATCATGAGTGACCTAAGAGAAACGCAGACCGAGCTGGAACGTGCGTGCGGCGATGTCGTCATGGCCGGCCGAGAGGCGAGATGAAACTGACAACTATTGGCGATGCCATGAACGCGGCTGTGCAGGACTATGAGGCCGGACGCCTGCATCAGGCGCAGCAGTTGTGTCGGGAGATTTTGCGCTATGACGCCGACCATCCTGATGCGCTGCACCTGCTGGGGGTGATCGCCTGCAAAACCGGACGATACGAGGAGGCGATTGAGCTGATCCGCGAGGCGATCATGCAGAATCGCCAAGCGCCCCAGTTCCACAACACCCTCGGTGTTGTCCTGAGGGCCATTGGAAGACTTGAGGAAGCAACCGTTGCCTACGAGCAGGCCATATTGCTCGATGCCGAGTACGCCGAGGCGCATCACAACATAGGCAACGTGTTCTTTTCACAGGGTCGGTACGCGGCCGCGGTCGAAACGTACAATCATGTGATATCACTCGATCCTGAGTGTATCGAGGCCTATAACAGTGCCGCGACTGCACTTCAATATCTGGGCGAGTATGACGCCGCAATCGAAAAATGCGGCCAGGCGCTGTTGCGCAAGCCTGATTATGCCGAAGCTTACAATACGGCAGCCTCCGTTCTCTTGAAGAAGGGGCTCTGCGTCGAGGCGATTGAGAATTATGGACACGCTTTGCGGCTCAAACCGGACTACGCTGAAGCTCACTGCAACCTGGGGATGGCCTTTCTGCTCGGCGGTCGATTTGAGGAAGGCTGGCCGGAATACGCATGGCGCCTGAAAACGGACAAAGCGCCGTATCTCTGCGGCCATCCGGCGCCCTGCTGGGACGGTTCTTCATTTGCGGGCAAAACACTTCTCATTCGCCACGAGCAAGGCTTCGGCGACAATATCCAGTTCATACGCTATCTTCCGATGGTCAAACGCCTTGGCGGGAGGGTGTCCTGCGAAATGCTGCGACCTCTGGTCGGCCTTTTTGGTGGATTCGGCGGAGTTGATGAGCTGGTAGAGGCTTCGTCGGCCACGGCGCTTGCCGGAGACTTTGATTTCTACGTACCGCTTCTGGAGCTGCCGAGGATATTGGGGACAACTCTGGAGACAATTCCCGCCGGCGTGCCTTATCTTCACGCCGATCCGGTCAAGGCCCAACGTTGGCGGGGGCGGTTTTCGCAGATGGAGCTCAACGTAGGGATTGTCTGGGCCGGACAGCCGGCCCATCCTGAAGACAGGGCGAGGTCTTGTCACTTGCGACATTTTGTGCCACTGTCGAAGATACCTGGGGTGCAGTTGTTCGGATTGCAGAAAGGCAGCGCTGCCGCCCAGGTGAAGGATTTGGCAGCGGAAATATCGCTAACGAATCTTGGCGAGGAGCTCGATGATTTCACGGACACCGCTGCGGTAATCGAGAATCTGGATTTGGTTATTTCGGTGGATACGGCTGTTCTCCACCTGGCCGGGGCGATGGCTAAACCCGTGTGGGCCATCCTGGCTTCTGCTCCTGACTGGCGATGGATGCTGGAGAGGCGGGACAGTCCCTGGTATCCGACGATAAGGCTCTTCAGACAGAGACAATACGGCGACTGGGACGACGTATTTCAGCGCGTCTCACAGGAGCTGGAGAGATTCGTCGGCACAAAAAGGCCTACGGCTTCAGGGCCTGACGGGCATCGGGCTGAGGACTTTCCGGCAAGGTCCGACTATCCGACGGGTTGATCTTGCGGCTTTGGTGTTTTCGCCGGGCCGTTTCGATGGACATCAGGAAAGACTCTCTGAATCTGCTCATCGGAAAACGCTCCATGACGGTTTTCCTCGCTTCTCGGCCCATTTTCGCCGCCAGCTCCCGGTCCTCCAACAGTATCCGGGCGTATTGGCGCAACTCATCGGGGTCGTTACTGAGAAAACCGCTCACACCGTGTTGAATCGGTGAAGTTGGGTGCAGATTGCCAAGAACCGGCATCCCGGCCGCCATAGCTTCAAGTGTGGCCATGTTGAATCCATCTTCAAGCTGCGGATCGGCTGTGTGGATATAGAACCGGTGAGACCGCAGCAAGGTTTTCAGATGGTCCCAACTCTCGGCAGCCGTCACTCCGGGCATGTTCGGATTATGCCCGACAAGCCGAACAGGTATCCCCTCAAAGGCTCTCGCATGAAAGTCCCACAGCAGGATCTTCTTTCGACTCTCAATAAAATTGCAGATGCGAAGGCCACAAGCCTGCTGCCCTGAATACGGCCGATAATCGCCTGGGTCAACGCCCACAACAACAATATCGTCGGGGAACCTCCAGGATTGGGCTTTAAGCATCGTGCCGGCCGCTGCGTGGCCGCCGATCAGTTCCAGGTACCTGGATAGGACCTCCCTCATTTTTTGTGGCGTAACACTTGACCCTTCTTCTATCACGCGCCCTTCCAGCGTCGAGTGCAGAACAACGAGTCGAGGCTCGGGCCGGACTTTAATGTCCAGCAGGTCGGTTATGTTGTGGGTGACAATACAATAGTAGCGCCTCGGCGAGTCCAGCGCTTCAGGCAAGGTGATCAACCGCGAATTGGGCGGCAGCGGACGCATGTGCAGATCCCAGCTTTGCCTGTATCGGCCTCTGAGCCCCACGATGATGTCAAGACTACAACCCAATGCACAAAGCTGATATACCCATGCCTCGTGGCAATTGAACACCAGCAACGTTTCGTTATGAATGTCTTGCTGTAATTTGGGCATATATCGCCTACACTATACCCCGCCAATACGCTTGAAACAAGAGTCGTTTGTTCTGCCCAATGTTCTTCGGGGGCAGGGCCTCTCGTCGAGTCTGAGCGATCTGCCGATACGGCTCTTTCGTCCTATAAGGTTGTGGGCCGGTGGCACCGTCATCCAGTTGTACCGTCACGAGCGCCGCTGGCCGTTTTCCTCTTTGCCGCCAAACGCGAAGCGAGCGCAAAGGAATCCGAGTTTGGCTTTGCCGACGGTCGTCAGCGTACAGTCGCCCCCTACCGAGTCTTCATAAGACGCTTTGGATAAGTGAGTTAGGGCGCTTGGAGTGCAGAGTTTCTCGAATGTAAAAAGATTTTCCTCGGATTCTTTTCAGGGTCGGTGGCATGGTGGTCACGATATCGGTCCAAGTTTCGTCCGGATTACCGGCCCACTGGTCATGAAGCCATTTCCGTCAAAGAAATTGCTCAAGTCTCTTTGATTCCGGTCGATAATGAGCTTTGAAAGCAGAATTTGAGCGGCGTGCTTGTTGCACGTCCGGTACTAAATATTTCGGGGGCTTTTGACAGGGCCACAAGAACGTGTCTGGTACTATTTAAGGAGTCAAGAATATGTTAGCAATCAAGAACAACATCATGTCAGCAAATGCTGCTCGGCACTTGGGTGCGAGCTACGACAGCCTGGCCAAGTCGGTCGAAAGGTTGTCGTCCGGCTTGCGCATCAACAGTGCCAAAGACGACGCAGCCGGCCTGGCCGTCCGAGAGCTGATGCGTGCCGACATCGCCGTGCTCGAGCAGGGTGCTCGTAACGCGCTGGACGGCATCAGCATGCTGCAGACGTTCGAGGGCGCCATGGGCACCATCGACGAATCTCTCGTGCGTATGAAGCAGTTAGCCGAACAGGCGGCCACCGGTTCGTACTCCTCTGCCCAGCGAGTCATCATGGACAACGAGTTTGACGAGATGGCGGCTGAGATCAATCGTATCGCCGACGGAACTGCATTCAACAACAACTTCCTGCTCAACAGCGCTGGCGCCACGGTAGCGATCCAGTTCGGTGCGGCCACAACCGACAAGATTGACGTGACCGGCAGTAATTTGACCACCTCTGCTCTGAGCCTCAGTACGGCCAGCATCAACACTGTTGGGGCCGCGAATTCCGCTCTGGCGACTCTGTCCACAGCCATCACAACGAAGGACATTGAGCGTGCGAAGTTCGGGTATAAGATGAACCGTCTGGAAAGCACCATTTCGGTTATCAACAATCAGGCGGAGAACCTGCTGGCAGCCGAATCCCGCATTTCGGATGTCGATGTAGCCACGGAAATGGCCC
>DATKWR010000865.1:0-9517 GCA_035529475.1 Sedimentisphaerales bacterium
TCCTTTGCCAATGCCGGCAACGAAATCTTCCGGCTTGACGCCTTTGAGGCCGAACATGTCATCAAGGACCCTGATAGTCACTATGGCATTAACCGGCTCGGTGTCGGCAATGACGCCGTCAACGTCGAATATCAAACCATATAATTTGTTCATAGTGTTTAGCCTATAGCATATAGCGTCTGATTTTTCAACCGTGGGCTGATCTATGTTATAGGGGGGTGGGCGTGATTTTGTTTAGACTAAAACGAGGCTCTTGGCTGTATTATAGGTGATGGATGATCGTTCTTCAGTCGAGCGTGTGAAGCGTTAATGATAGAAGATAAGCTGCTTATCTGGAAGTTGAAGTCGGGCGACGGGGCTGCTCTGACGCGGGTCCATGAAAAGTACAAGAATGACCTGCTGCGAATAGCCTCGGGGCTCTCGAACCGAACGAGCGCAGCCGAGGATATCGTGCACGATGTCTTTGTTTCGCTGGCGCAGTCGCCCCAGAAGCTGAAGCTCAGCGGCAATCTCAAGGGCTACCTGGCAACGTGTGTAGCCAATCGTGTTCGGAACAGCAACCGGGCCGGGCAGCGGCGAGACACGGCGAGCCTCGATGAGGCTGAGCCTGTGACGCAGGATTCGCACGGGCCGGATAGATGGATCATCCAAAATGAGGAATTGCAGCGTCTGAACAACGCGATGGCGCAGCTTCCATATCCTCAGCGGGAGGCCGTCATCCTGCACGTGCAGGCCGGCATGAGATTCAAAGCTATAGCGAAATCGCAAAATGTTTCAATCAATACGGCCCAGAGCCGGTACCGCTATGGATTAGACAAACTGCGGTCGCTCCTAAATAGTGAGGTAGGACAATGAGACCTGCAGGGAAAATAGAGAAGTTCATTACAAACGTGCCTCTTGAGACAAGGGCCGAGAGGGATCGAGAAATACTTGACGATGCTCTGAGGTCCCTGCAAGAGTCGAAAAAGCACGCTGAACGTCAGCCAAACATCTGGAAGGCGATTATGAAGAGCAGAACGACAAAGTTAACTGCCGCGGCGGCAATTGTGCTGGCGGTTCTGATCGGTATCGGGACCTTCAACGGGACAAGTGCTTGGGCGAAGGTGCTCAAGGCACTTGGAGAAGTAGAGAGTGTTCATATCGTTGCGACGACGATTTTGCCGGACGGTACGGAAATGCAGAGCAAATGGTGGTTCAGGAAACCAAAGTGCCTCCGGCAGGAAGAGCTGCACCAGATAGCCATTGACAATGGCGACGAACGTTTGACAATTGATAAGGAGAAGAAACAGGCTCAATTTGATGATTCCTGGACAGAGTACCGACCACTTTCTGAGGAGTACGTGTTCGAATTGATAGGGATATTCAGAGGACAGAAAATGGAAGGGCTCACGGCGAGGAAGCTGGAAGACCAGAGCGGCAACGCTGTAAGTGTGTTCCATTTGGATTACTTTAGGGCTTCTTCCAAGCTGACCTATCAGGGCAGAGCATGGGTGAATAATGATACGATGCTCCCCACGAGATTGACGATTCGATTGACAGGCAAGCTGCAAGAGGGAGAACCTGAAGGTGCAGACGTGACATTTGATTACTCGCCAATTCCTGACGGTGTGTTCGAGAGAGTAGTTCCTGAGGGATATACGGTCTTGCCCCGGAAGCAGACGCAAGTCATTTCCGGCAAGGTAACAAATGCTGATGGTTCTCCTGTTCAGAGGGCGGTAGTGTATTCGGCCGACAAATGGCTGCGCTTCTTACGCAAAGTAGAGACTGACGGTGCGGGGGAGTTCATATTCAGACTGCCTCCTTCCGCAGTCCATTGGGTGGGACTTCCCATATTTCTGAGAGCCGTCTCTCCGAATGATCCCGAGCATGTCGCTTGGACGATCATTGAGGATCCAAAACAGAAGAAGGATCGCGGCGCGACCATTCCAGGGCAGGTCGGACATGTTGAGCTTGAGGATCAATTCAGACTTGAGAGTGTTGGTGGGATAGTACTGCAAATGGAGATTGCGGGCACGATATCGGGCCGTGTCACGGATCTGCAGGGCAATCCCATATCCGGCGCGGAGGTCTTGGTGGAGGGAAAGCCCTCCGTCAGAAAGCCGGGCATGCCGCTCTATCCTGAATTTGGGTTTATCGGCGATCCCATGGGAGGCGATGGTCCTCACGGCGAACTCACAACACGCAGTGATGAGCAGGGCCGGTATAAGGTTGCGAATGTGCCGAAGTTCTCGAACCGGGCCAGGTACAAGGTTACCGCAAGTGCCGACGGATTTGCCACTAACTGGCAGAACATAGATACAACCTGGGAATCCGAGGTCGAGGAGGTAAACGTGAGGTTGTACCGTGCAGGCATTACCGTATCGGGGACTCTCGTGGATAATTACGGCCAGCCCCTGGAAATGAGGCGAATTTTCGGGCGAGTTGACGACAGGGATTTTTGCAGTACGAAGACGGATGAGAAAGGTCGTTTTGTCTTGGAGGATTGTCCTGTCTCACCCAAGCTGCAAGTCAAGGCGGAGTTGTCCCGCAACTCCTGGCCGCCGCACGAACCAGATCGCTATAACTCGTACATATATTACCCGGACGTTGTTGTGTCCGTCGATTACCGGCAGGGTGCTGACGAATACGAGGTGAGATTGGTGCCCGAGCGACCAGAGTTCGTCATTGAGGTTCAAGTGATTGACAGCGGCGGTCAGCCGTTGCCCTGCTTTCCCGTTGAAATTCGCTGCAAGGGTGGCCAGGGGGTAATTCCCTCAGAATGGGCAGCAGAAAGAAATTTCAAGCAAAGAACAAACGAACAAGGCTATTGCCGGTTTAGAGAGGTTCCTAACGTGGAAGGACTAAAGCTGGTCCTTTGGGGAGGCGGCGGCGTTTGGAATGATGCACTGAGCAGAGAAGAGGCTCAGAGACTCAAGAAGGAGTATGAGAAATATAAGTGGACGGAAGTGCCCATAGAATTGATTGCAGGTCAGAAGGAATACAAGATCGAAGTAACACTCGTGACGACTGAGGAGTCCAAAGACAGGCAATAAGCAAGTTCCTTCAGCGGCAAATATTGCAGGGCCGGGCCGGTTTGGCCTGGCCTTTGCTTTGCGCTGCTGGCGGCGGACGACCTTTGGATGTTCGCCTATTGTATTTTGCCGTTGCAACAGATGCTGCTTGCTGGTAGAATTCGGCCTCGTTCTTGAGGATTCTTGATGGAATCGAACCATGATGGAAACGCTTGACAAACATACGCTGAAAAATGGTATGGTCCTTCTCGGCGAGCCGATGGACGCGGTCCAGTCGGTGGCCTTTGGCTTCATGCTGCCGGCGGGGGCGGCTCGTCTTCCGGACGGCTGTTGTGGGGCCGGCAACGTTATTGCCGATTGGATTTTCCGGGGGGCCGGCGACAGGGAGAGCAGGCAGCTCAGCGATGCACTCGACGGGCTGGGACTGGTTCGCGCCCGCTCGGTCGGTAGCTCTCACCTGGCCATCGGTGCCGCCCTTGAGGCGGACAACCTGGCGCAGGCGCTGGAATTGCACGCGGATATCATACGCAGACCCCGCCTGAAGGAGGACCAGTTCGAGTTGGCCAGGCAACTCGCGGTCGATGAGGTGTTGTCCCTGGACGACGACCCTCGGCAGAAAGTGATGCTCAAGCTGCGAGAGCAGTTTTATCCGGACCCTCTGGGTCGCAGCGCGGTCGGCGAGATTACCGAACTGAAGGCCCTGACCCCTGAGATGGCCAGGCGCATCATCGATGACGGATTCAATCTCTCGCAGACGATTTTCGCCTTAGCGGGCAAATACGACTTCGACGCCGTGTGCCAGCAGGCCGAAGGCCTGTTTGAGACCGAGCGGCGGGAGGGGCCCGAATCCGTGACGTTGGGACCGAGCGGGGGGCGGTACACGCACCTGCACAACGACGGCGCCCAGGTCCACATCGGCCTGATGACCGAAACCGTTCCGCCAACCCACGAAGACTACTACGAGGCTCGGGTGGCGATATCGGTCCTGTCGGGCGGAATGAGCGCGAGATTGTTCACCGAAGTCAGAGAGAAGCGAGGTCTGTGTTACGCGATCGGTGCCAGATATCACGGGCTCAAAGAAGCCGCCGGTATTACGTGCTATGCGGGTACCACGCCGGAAAAGGCGCAGGAGACTCTCGATTGCATCATCGGCGAATTCAATCGGCTCGGTGACGGAATCAGCGACGAGGAAATCGCCCGCGCCAAGGTGGGACTGGAAAGCGCGCTGATCCTGCAAAGCGAATCATCCAGCAGCCGGGCCGGCTCGATTGGAAGCGATTACTATATCCTGGGCAGGGTCCGAGGCCTTGATGAAATCAAGGACAATATCGAGCAGACGACGGCGGATTCGGTGTCGGGATTTTTGGCAAGAAACAAGTTCAAAGACTTCACGGTCGTGACGATAGGCCCGGAGCAAGTGACGATGCCGTAGGACGAGGTATGGAATTCAAGAGCGAGAAGTTGAACAATGGCCTGGCTGTGATTGGCGAGCTGAACAAGTCCGCCAAGTCTGCGGCGGTCGGCTTTTTCGTCAAGACCGGCTCACGGGACGAAACCGGGCGGATAAGCGGTGTCTCCCATTTTCTCGAGCACATGCTGTTCAAGGGCACGGAAAAGCTCAGTGCCCTCGAAGTGAACGAGGCGTTCGACAGAACCGGGGCGCAATTCAACGCCTTCACCAGCGAGGAGAATACGGTCTATTACGCCGCTGTGCTGCCGGAGTATCTGGAGGAGGTCACGCGCCTCTGGGCGGAGTTGATGAGACCGGCGCTGCGAGATGACGATTTCACCATCGAAAAAAACGTCATCAAAGAAGAAATCGCCATGTACAAGGACCTGCCCAACTTCGACGTGATGGAGCGATGCAGGACGCTGCACTTCGACGGCCATCCGTGCGGCAACAGCGTTCTTGGCACTGAGGAAAGCATAGATAACTTGACGGCTGAGCAGATGCGGGACTATTTCGGGACGCGTTACGCCCCCAACAATATGGTTCTGGCCTGCGCCGGAGATTTCGATTGGGACCGGATTTGTTCGCTTGCGGCTGAATCCTGCGGAAAATGGCCGCACAAGGCCATCGAAAGGAAACTCGATCACGATGAGGGCAGCAAGAAGAAGGAGCGAATCGGCAAGGCGAATCTCGTCCGCGAGCACATCTGCCTGATGAGCGCCGGAGTATCGGCCCAGGACCCGAGACGATTTGCGGCCTCGTTGCTGGGTATGATCATCGGCGACGACGTCGGCTCGCGGTTCTTCTGGGAGCTTGTGGACAATGCGGTGGCCGAATCGGCGACCATGCAGTTCGGCGCCATGGACGGAACGGGGGCCTTTTGCAGCTACATCCGCTGCAGCAGTGAAAACGTCACCAGGGTGCTCGATACCGTCGGAGCCGTCTTTGACCATCTGGCCCAAAACGGCGTCACTAAAGAAGAATTGCGAACGGCGAAAAATAAATTGCTGAGCGCCCTGGTCATTAAGAACGAGCTGCCGATGGGCCGGCTGGTCGATCTGGGTTTCAACTGGATATACCTGCAGGAGTACCTCACGACCGAAGATGAGATCGACGCGATCAAAACGGTTGCAGTGGACGACGTTCATTCTTTGATCGAGCAGTTTGATCCTCGAAATTTCACCCAGTTCTGTCTGGGACCTGCGCGGGACAATCAATAATAAAGGGACGAAGACATGGACGATCCGACAACGGGAGAATTCCGCGAAAGACGCGGGGGAACGGCCGGCCGGCTGAGTCGCCGGGTTTTTCTCAGGACAATTGGTTTTGCAGCGGCTTCGACGGGAACGATGTCGATTTTTCAGGGCTGTGCGGCCGTGAGGGCAACGAACGCGGCGCCAAGCAGGCGGCCCAACGTGGTTCTGGTCATGACGGACGACCAGGGCTACGGCGACCTCGGCTGTCACGGCAACGAGGTTCTCGCGACGCCCAATCTGGACAGATTGCACGCTCAGAGTATCCGCCTGACCGATTTCCACGTGGACCCGACCTGCTCGCCGACGCGCTCGGCGCTGATGACGGGACACTACTCGTCGCGAACCGGTGTCTGGCATACGATTATGGGCCGGTCGCTGCTGCGCAGGGATGAAGTGACAATGGCCGACGTCTTCTCCGCAAATGGCTACCGAACCGCGATCTTTGGAAAATGGCATCTTGGAGACAACTATCCGTACCGCCCACAGGACAGGGGGTTCCAGGAGGTCTTGATTCACGGCGGCGGCGGCGTCGGGCAGGGCCCCGACTACTGGGGCAACGCCTATTTCGATGATACCTACCTTCACAACGGCAAAGCGCAGAAGTTCGAGGGCTATTGCACGGATATATGGTTCGACGGGGCATTGAAGTTCATCGAGGCGAACAAGGGTCGCCCCTTCTTCTGCTATATTCCGACCAATGCACCGCACGGGCCTTACAACGTGGCCGATAAATACAGCAAGCCGTACCGGGACAGGGGCGTTCCGGACCAGCAGGCTGATTTCTATGGCATGATTGCGAATATCGATGAGAACATGGGCCGGCTTGTGGCCCGGCTCAAAGATTTGAACCTGGAGGAGAACACAATTCTGGTTTTCATGACCGACAATGGGACCTCGGGAGATTACGCCGGAGGCATGCGGGGTAAGAAAGGCTCGCAGTACGAAGGAGGGCACCGTGTGCCGTTCTTCATACGCTGGCCGGGTGGCCGCCTCACGGAACCGGGCGACATTGACCGGCTCGCGGCGCACGTCGATGTGCTGCCCACATTGATCGAATTGTGCCGCCTCAAAGGGCCGCAGGGCGTTACGTTTGATGGGGCCAGCCTGACGCCGCTGCTGCGAGGCGCTGCAAGCCGCTGGCCCGACAGGACGTTGCTCGTGCACTCCCAGAGGATCGAGCATCCGGAAAAGTGGCGAACCTGTGCAGTGATGACTCAACGCTGGAGGCTAATCGACGGCAAAGAGCTCTACGACATCAAGGCCGATTCACTTCAGAAAAATGACGTCGCCGGTGCGAACGGCGAGACGGTTGAGAAACTGCGACAATCGTATGAACGATGGTGGGCGGATCTTTCGAGACGCTTCGACGAGTACTGTGAGATTGTTATCGGGTCGGATAGGCAGAACCCAACGCGGCTGATGTCACACGACTGGCACAGCCCGAATCCGGCGTGGAGCCAGCAAGCGGTTCGCAGCGCCAGCAAGGCAAGCGGTTTTTGGGCCGTCGAAATCGATCGCGACGGTACATACGAATTTGAGTTGCGGCGCTGGCCGGTAGAGTTGGATGCGCCGATTAACGGCGCCATACCGGGCGGCAAAGCCATCTCCGCCACGAGCGCCCGGCTGAAGGTCGCCGATGTGGACCTGAACATGCCGGTTCCTCGCGATGCGCACGCCGTGACGTTCCAGGCGAAGCTCAAGGCCGGCAAGACGCGGCTGGAGACGTGGTTTACGGATGACGACGGGACCTCGCGAGGGGCATACTATGTCTATGCAAAACGCTTGTAAACAAGACTGGAGGAGAAACATGAACAGACAAAGCAGAAGAGAATTTCTCAAGATCACGGGCCTTGCCGCCGGTTCGTTGGTGGTGCCGGGCCTGGCCTTCGGCAACGACAGACTTGCGAACAAACCCAACATTCTCGTGATCATGTCGGACGAGCACAACGCCGGTGTGTTGGGCTGCTATGGGAACGACATCGTCAGGACCCCGAACCTGGACGGCCTGGCGAGGCGCGGCGTCACTTTCGAGGGTTGCTACTGCAATTCTCCGCTGTGCGTACCGTCGCGTTTATCCTTCACCGCGGGCAAGTACGCGTCGCGCATCGGTGCCTGGAATAATAGTTGCTGGCTTCCAAACGCCAATTACCCCTCGCTGCCGCGAGTCATGAACGCTGCCAGCTACGAGTCGATCCTGTGCGGCAAGATGCACTACGACCAGACCCGCCGCTATGGGTTCACGGAAATTGGCGGCAATATGAACAATGCAACAAAGACGGGCACAGGCAATCGCAGGAAGCCGGACGATCTGGCGTCCAAGCCGGGGATTTCCCCTCGCTTCGATGACTTTCATACGGGGGATGATTCGAGCATTCTCAAACACGACCGCGCCGTCACGGCTGGGACCGTGGAGTTCCTCAGTCAGCGTCGGGCGTCCGACAAGCCCTTCTTCATGTTAGCTGGCTACCTTGCTCCGCATTTTCCTTTGATTGTGCCGGAGAAATATTGGCGGCAATACGAAGGTAAGATTCCCATGCCTGCGATCCCCGAAGGGCATCTTGAGTCTCAGCCGAGAAACTACAAACACCTTCGCATCGGCTTTGACGTCGAGGATGTCCCAGGGGAAATCGTTCGGAAAGGGCGCGAGCTTTACTACGGCCTGACGCAGTGGGTCGATGAGGAGATCGGAAAAGTCCTCAAGGCCCTGGCCGGCAGCGAGGTGGCGGACAATACGGTCGTCATCTATACTACCGACCACGGCGAGAATATGGGCGAGCACGGTCTGTGGTGGAAGAATTGCATGTATCAGAACGCCAGCCATGTGCCGCTGATTGTCAGTTGGCCTGCACGATGGAAAGGCCCCGAGCGGCGAACACAGGCGTGCTCGCTGGTGGACGTCGTACAGACCATCGCTGCTCTGGGAGGCGCCGATGTTCCCGGCGACTGGAATGGGGACTCCATGCTTGGGTGGCTCGATGACGCCGGGAGCGACTGGAAGGACATTGCGGTCAGTGAATACTATGCCCACAATATCGCCTCCGGCTACGCGATGATCCGCATAGGCAAATACAAGTACGTCTATCATACGCCGGCGGATGCCGGCCACCCCGCCGAGCGGGAGTTGTACGACCTTCAGTTTGACCCCGGCGAATTCAACAATCTTGCGGCCAAGGATGAGTACCGCGAGCGAGCCGAGGCCATGCACGAGGTTTTGGTTGAAGAAATCGGCGAACACCCGGACGAAACCGAACAGCGCTGCCGTGCCGATTATGCCCGCGGATACACTCGGACCAAAGACAAGAAGAAAGGCTGACCGGCGATGGACGAGCCGATGGGGATACCCAAATTCGATCTGGCCGAACAGATTATGGCCGAGCAGCGAAAGGTGGCTGCGACGCGGAGAAAAGGGCCGGGCAGGAAAACGAACGCTGTCAAACGCGAAATACCTGAGCCGTGGGCTCCTGTATCTGCACTTGAACCGGTGAGGCTGTCATCTGAAGCCGAGCAAATCATTGCAGAGATTGTGGCACGGGACATACGCCAGTTATGCGGCGGCAATGCGTCCGGCGTTCGACAAGGACCGGTACGTGGGCGAAGATGAGCTCACGAAACGTCCCTTTCTTCTGCTGGTCCGGGGCACGATGGGGTTTCGATTTACTCGATTGTGACGCTGTGTTATCTGTAAAAATGTGAGGAATCGCGGTTATCTTCTTGCAATCCCTGTTCGCACAGAGTAGATTACGTCGGTGCTGCCCGGAGAGGTGGCCGAGTGGCTGAAGGCAACGGTTTGCTAAACCGTC
>DATKWR010000866.1:0-6293 GCA_035529475.1 Sedimentisphaerales bacterium
GTCTGCGCCGTCAAGACACGAATGCGTCGACTCAATCGCATTCGCGACCGGATCACGGCGGCCAGGCTGTCCATCAAGTCAGCCAGATTTCCTCCGCTTTGCAACTGTATGGCCACGGAGGTCGCAAAGAGCTTGAGCTCGGGGCTCGGGACGGTTTTCGCCACCTTGCGGATCGAGTCTTTCATGTCCAAACCCAGTAACTGTTCATGGCAGATTCTCGAGAAAATACCCCCGATGGGGTCATCGATTTCTTCTGAAATTAACTGGAACGAACCCAACAATGGCAGCCCCGCGCGCAGAGCGCGAGCGGAGATGCCCAGGGCGTCCAGCAGTTGCCTCTCAAACAGCGCCGAGTATTTCGCGATGCAACTCTTGGCGTAGGACCAGAACGCGATCACAATTCCACCGGCGACGGCGGCGGCCACCGCGATGCCACCGCCAAACAAATAGGTCACCACAAAACCCATGAGGCTTACCCCGGCTACGCCCAGGATGACCGTCTGCGCGGGTGCACGCCACCCGGCGGCCTGTCTCAGACTTTCCAGGCGTTCAGCCAGGGTCAGCTTTTCCGGCTGGCCAATTCCTTCACCCACTTGTCTGGTCTCGCGCCATAAGCGCAGCGTATAAGACTCCCCAGCCTCCTCTTTGACAAGGCCCAATCGCTTCTGCACCGATTGCAGACGGGCTAAAGATTGACCCAGCCACAGGAAGATGCAGATGCACCAGACCGAGAAGATCAGCCCGAAGACGGCCGCCATAATGATAATGTTTATCAGGTCTTGAGGGGCCATAAGTCGTTCACGCCATACTTTCGCCGAATGTACTCATTCCACCTTGGTCCGTTTGAGAGGTCACCCTGTCTTGGAACTTGAAAGAACCCTTCGTTTGAACAAATCCAGCGGCATTTCCACACCTTTGGCTTTCAACCGGTTCAGCAGCAGCGGACGGACCCCACACGCTTCAAAGTGACCGGTGGCGTTTCCTGCACTATCGACGCCGGTCTGATTGTACTGAAAAATGTCGTGGAGGCAGATCGTATCGCCTTCCATGGCCGTTATTTCCACGATTTTCACCACTTTTCGTCTTCCCCCGGTCATTCGTTGGAGATGAACCATAACGTCCAGCGCCGAACTGAGCTGTTCGCGAATCGCCCGTATCGGATAGTTGATGCCGGACATACTCACCATATTCTCGAGTCGCCGGAGGGCGTCCCTTGGGTTGTTTGCATGCACCGTGGTCATGGATCCTTCGTGGCCCGTATTCATCGCCTGGAGCATGTCCAGCGTCTCGGCGCCACGGACTTCGCCAACAACAATCCGGTCGGGGCGCATACGAAGACTGTTGCGGACCAGGTCCCGCTGGGTGATACAGCCTTTGCCCTCGATGTTCGGCGGCCGGGTTTCCAGTCTGACGACGTGCTCGCGCTGCAATTGCAGTTCCGCCGCATCTTCGATGGTGACCACACGCTCGTCGGCGGGAATCCATCGCGATAACGCATTGAGAAAGGTCGTCTTGCCCGTTCCGGTGCCCCCTGAGATGAGGATATTCATCCTGCACTGCACGCACGCCTTCATGAAGTCAGTCATGTCTTTGGTCACGGCATCCAGCTCGATCAATCGCTCGATGTCTATCGGGGTCGTGCCGAAACGCCGGATGCTCACCGTCGGGCCGTCGAGGGCAAGAGGGGGGATGATGGCGTTGACTCGCGAGCCGTCCGGCAGGCGCGCGTCGAGCATCGGCATACTTTCATCGATGCGCCGTCCCACGTTCCCACCGATCCGATGGATGATCCGCATCAGGTGCTTCTCGTCCATGAAAGTGACTTTGGTGCTTTCAAGCCGTCCGTTTTTCTCTATGTATATTTTGAACGGACCGTTGACCAGGATGTCACTGACGTTCGGATCGCGCAGAAACACTTCCAGGGGGCCGAAGCCGAAAACCTCGTCCATAACCTCGCGGAGCAGTCGTTGCTTGTCGGGGCCGGACATGGGGTACTGCCGCGCATTGAGCAGCGCATCGACTCTCTTGGAGCATTCCTCGTGGAGCTTCTCGAGCGGTATGTGCCGGGCCTCATTGAGATCCAGCACCTCCAGCAACTGCCGGTGGATGTCGGCCTTTATCTTCTGAAGGACTACGTTTCCACCGTAGCTGTCCTGGTCCGCCCGATAGGATTGTTCTTTTTCTTCGTCCATTCTCAATCACCCTCAAACTTTGCCGTGGCTGTTTGTTCCACTGGCTCGTACTTTGGCCGCGAGTTTTCGAAAATCGCCCCGCAAACCCGATCTGCCGGCAACGTGAGCCAGAAGCCGGCTCTGATTGACGCATTTCATGGCCTTGCGCCAATCGCTTCGGATGGGATGGCAGGAAGTCAGTCCAATTGCTTTCTTGGTGTCTTCCAGCCTGATCAACGGCCCCCGCTTCTTGACCCGATTCGCCAAAGGCAAGATCTTTTCGCCCGCAATCCCGGATTTGGTCAGAGTTGAGACTATCGATCGGGCGGAATGCACATCTTTGACCGTGGGTTGAAACACAACCAGCACAAGGTCGCTCAAGCCGGCTATTTCGATGGAAGTGGGTTGCGGTAAACGCGGCGCATCGATGACGGTGAAGGCATAGATTTCCCGGCATGCCTGGCAAGCCGGCGTCAGACTCTCGTACCGAAGCGAGCTGACCCTCGGAGCCTCGATGCCCGCGGGGCTGGGCAGCACATAAAAACCTTCCCTGTAACTGTAGGCGCTCGATCGTATCAGGTGCGCGTCAATGGCGCCCTTATGGGCCAGCACGTCGGCGATGCCATACTGGCTCTTTATACCCAGGTAGGTCGAGACCGCTCCGTAGCTGGTATCCAAATCGATCACCAGTACCGGCTTGGATGAGGAAATTCGCAATTCATCGGCAAGATTGACCGCGACCGTTGTCGCACCGCACCCCCCGCCGGCAGAGAATATCGATATGACCTGAGAGCCCAGCGCCGCCTGTTTTCTCGCGCTATCGTGTATGAGCGAC
This sequence comes from Sedimentisphaerales bacterium, assembly GCA_035529475.1. Lineage (GTDB taxonomy): Bacteria > Planctomycetota > Phycisphaerae > Sedimentisphaerales > Anaerobacaceae. The sequence continues at coordinate 3,007 of DATKWR010000866.1, forward strand.
TGAAGCTCTCTGGAGAGTTCAGACGTGATTGTCCGCTTCTCCAGGAAATGCCGGGCCCCCGCCTGCATGGCCTGGAGGATCAATTCCTTGCTGAAGCTGCTGCAGAGCACGACCACGTACGTTTCCGGGTATGCCGTCAATATCCCTCGCAGCTCGAACAAAACTCGTGAAGGATCGGGGTCTATATCGATTATGGCGGCCCGGACGTTCTTGCCCGAGAGGTAATTGCGAAGCTCCGATACACTCCTGCAGACGCCGGCCAGGGTCATCTTGCCGTTCTCAGTCAGCACGGATTTGACCGCCTTTTCGATGGCCTCTTCGCTGGTCACCAGCAATATGTTTGATTGTGACGTCATAGACACTGATTTCTGCGTTTGCGTTTCTCAGACCAAGGTCGGGATTCCACCGCTTCGGTGGGGCTCCGATGCGCCATGGCCCCACTTGCCCTGATGGTCAGTTTCCGCTCTTGTATTTTCCCGCTTTGTCTGCATATCTTTGAAGGGCCGGATTCGTCGGCGGATTTGCCTGGCTCGAAGAAGTCGGTTTGTTATAAGACTCCCAGGCGCCGGGTCCCGCGAGCTGATTGAGCCCCATCTGCCTGAGCGATTCGGCGGTGCCCGAGTCAATCCGTGCAGGCTCCTTGCCTTCGACGCGCCCCTCGATATAGAACTCCCAATCGTTGGGTTCGGCATGTGTGAACCCCGGAACGGGCGGAACCCCGGCCAGAGACATCGGTTCCACGAGCGAAGCGGTCACCAGCACGACCAGCTCGGTTTCGTTCTTCTGGTAGCGCACCGAGCGAAACAACGGGCCTAAGACGGGCAGATCACCCAGCCCCGGAATGCGGGAATTTATGGCCTCGTCCTTGTGCTGGAGCAGTCCCGCCATCGCAAACGTCTGGCCGCTCTGGAGCTCCAGCGTCGTCTCGGCCCTGCGCGTGATCAGGGCCGGGACGCTAAAGCCCTGAATGGTCACGGCGCCGGCGGTGGACAGGTCGCTGACTTCCGGGGTAGCCGTCAGGCGAATCGCCCCATCGCCCAGGACGACCGGGCGAAACGCGACGCGAACGCCGAATTCCTTGTACTGGATGGTCACCGCATTTCCCCCACCACCGCCGCTGCTCTGCACGACGGGGATGGGAAACTCGCCGCCGGCCAGGAAACTCGCCTGCTCGCCGCTCAGCGCGACCAGCGTCGGGTTCGCTAAGATTCTCAAGACCTGATTCTCGATCAGGGCCTGAAGGAAGAACTCAAAATCGGCCCGCGGAAAGCCGGCGAAAAGCGACACCGCCGGGCTGGCCGCTACAGTCTGGTTGAACTGAAAAGGCGTCACGTCGCCGGCGGCCGTGCCCGCTGGGACCCCGATGTCGATTGAGGAAATCAGAGGCCCGCTCGATGAGCCGCCGCGAAGCCCCCAGAACCAGTCGTCGTCCGTGCGGAACGTGTTGAAGCCCAGGGTGCGCAGGGCGACCCGGCTGACCTCGGCCACGCGGACCTGCAAGAGAACCTGCTGGACGCCCGCGACGCTGCTCATATCCACGTACGTGATCCCGCTCTTATCGAGAAGATCGTGAAGCTGTGCGGCCTGCTCGGTGCTGCGCAGAAGGCCGGTCACAATCAGCGTCTCGCCCGACTGGTTCACTTCCAGCGTGGCATCGGGGAACAACTCGTCCAGCTTGGCTTTGAAGCTGGCCGTGTCGAGTCGTACCTGGACTTTCCACTGCCGGACCTGCCTCTCGTCCTCGCTCCAGATGATCAGGTCGGTCGTGCCGACCTTGAGGCCCTGCAGCAAGACCTGGTCCGGCGTGAGAACCTGGACATTGGCAATTGCAGGATCCGTGACCGCCACGCGCACCGTGGCCCACGGCGGTTTAACAATGGTGGATTCACCGACAAGAAACGTGATACTCTCCGGCGTCGCAGAGACGCCGGCCACATCGGCCGCGAAGCCAGGGACCGCTAAAATGCAACTAACAGCGATCCCAACCAAAACAAACAAGCTTTTATGGGGCAAAATCCCTTTTCTGCAAACGAGAAGTTCCATGCTTTGTCCTTTCACATACAGGCCGCAATAGCTTGACAACGATATTTAACATATATCGTCCGTATGTGAAAGGAACTTATCTTTATTTTTGCCCGTTTTGGTCCGAAGATTCGCTTGTCTGGACGTCAAATTCCTCGGTTTTGGTCTCCTTGCCGCGAATCACCGTGACCCCCCACCGGGGATTCGGGGCGCTCTGGTATTGCTCCTCGAACCGGGGCTGCATCGCCGGCACGCTGGAAGTACCATCTCCCTGAGGCGCTTCATTTGCATCCTTCGGAGCGAGGATCTGTGACGCCAGCCAATCCTGCAGCTCCCGCTCCCTCTGGGGCGCCGCGACACCCTCGGCCGTCAGCAGCGAGCTTAAACGCGCCAACTGGCCCTGGCTCAGAACCATGGTCTGCATATCGCCCTTCGTTTTGTCCAACGGATTTCGTATGGTTAAGGAGATGTTCCCGTTATCGGCGAGCACTTGCAGGGCCTCGGCCTGCTTCGGATCGACCAGCAGGGTCACCTGCACGCCGCTGCTGCTCGAACGGCGCGCCTTGGCGTCGGCCTCCTGCTCGGGGTTCGAGACGACCGAGTCGCCCTGGACGACCAACACCTGAATCCCGCTCAGGATGGTCAAACACCCTGCTTCGCCCACGGTGTTCCTGCCCGACAATCGGAAGCTGAACAGGATATCGACCACAGAACCCGGGTAAAGCAGAAGCCTGTCGGGAAGCGCCTTGCTGGAGAGGCTGAGCGTAACGGCCCGCATCCCCTCAGGAATCGCCGCCGCTAACTGGGCGCCCGTTCCTTCCGAGACGAAGCACGACTCGGTCAGGACCTGGCCCTCGACCACGCCGACGGAAAGAACCCGGCCGATAATCCGCGTCGGATTGGCTATCTGGCCTTGTCCCTGCGGCAGGTCATTCCTGGCCACCGCCTGTTTGGCGACGTGCTCGAGAGTGACGACCGTCATGGCCGGCAGAGATCTCCTGGCAACCGCCACTTCAAAGCCGGTCGGAGCCGTGGCCGTCGCAGAGGAGCTGGCCCCCATGGCCCCGACTAACAGCGCAGCACATGCCGCAGCGACTACACCCAAGACTACCAGTATCAAAATGCCCCATTTCATAGCTTCTTCTCCTTCATCTCATTATCAGCATTATTATTGCACTTTTTTTCCGGTTGAGCTCCGTGCGGTATCAGGTACCTTCCTTCGCCATCGTCACTGCCGCCACGAGGTTTTCAGGAGTCGGCAACAG
>DATKWR010000867.1:0-10820 GCA_035529475.1 Sedimentisphaerales bacterium
GTGGCGGAGGCTGTCAAGCAGCTTTTCGACAAGCACGGCGACCGGGCCAATAAACACAGAGCGAGACTCCGCTACGTTCTGGCCCGGGTCGGCGCAGAAGAATTTGTGGAATTGCACAAGAGGGAAAAAGAGATACTCAAATCCAAGGGTCTTTCGTGCAAAGTGCCGCAAATTCGCGATCTCGACTTGGAGGATTCCACGCCGGCGGCGCCGGAGCAAGGAGAATACACCAACGTGCTGCCGGAGAAAACGGCCGGGCGATATACGGTGCGCCTGGGCTTGAAGAAGGGGGAAATTCCGGCGGATGACCTAAAGGCGGTTGGCCGGATCGCGGAAAAGTATGGGGACGGAATTGTCAGAACGACCCAGTCGCAGGATTTGCTGATCACCGGCGTCGCCCAGCGGGACATCGAGGCGGTCAACGCCGAGCTGCGAAAGCTCAGTATCGATGTTTTCGGCGACAGCCGGCTCAAAGTCGTCGCCTGTGCCGGAGCGTCCACGTGCAAGCTGGGTCTGTGTCTTTCGAGAGGTCTGGCCGATGCCATTTCGAGCGAACTGGAGCACGCCGATATCCGGGCCAACGGTTCGCAGACCGTCGTAAGAATCAGCGGCTGTCCCAATTCGTGTGGGCATCATTACATCGCCGGCATCGGTTTCCAGGGCAAGGCTAAGAGAGTCAACGGCAAACTGATGCCGTGCTATGACGTGCTGGCGGGGGCCGAGATTGCTGAAGGCCGGGCGCATCTGGCGGAGAATATCGGCACGGTCCCGGCCAAGCGGATTCCCGCTCTGCTGTCGCAAGCCCTGGCCGGCGGCCCCATAGAAAAGGAGCGGCTTACGAGCCTTGTCGAAGAATACAGTGAGATCGGCGCTGAGCCGCTGCCCGAGGACTATTATTACGACTACGGTTCGCACGAGCCGTTCTCACTGGCCGGCAGGGGGCCGGGCGAATGCGGCGCCGGCGTCATGGACGTGATGAAGCTGGACATTGACGAGGCTAAGGATGCCCTGCGAGAAAGGCCGGTCAGTAGTGCAAATATTTATAAGGCAGTCGTCACGGCTGCGAGGGCGCTTCTTGTCACATTCGGCCTGGAGCCGAAAAAGGACAGAGAGATATTCGCCGCGTTTGGCAAACGCCTTATCGAGCCCGGCTGGGTCAAACCTCAGACGCAGCAGATTCTCGACGATGCGGTCGATTGGCGCATGGGCGAAAAGGAATCCATCGAGGACTTACTGCCTCATGTCGAGGAGCTGGTCGAAAGGGTGGAAGAGCTTTTCTTGTCCCTCGATGCCAACCTGAAGTTCAAGGCCGGGCCCGTGGAGCAGAAAGTCGCCGCCGAACGCGCTGAAGAGCCCAGACTTATCGCCGACTTGCGCGGCGTGGCATGTCCGTTGAATTTTGTTAAAGCAAAGCTTGCGCTTGAAAAGCTGCCGGCCGGCGCGGTTCTCGAAGTGCTGCTCGACGCGGGCGAGCCGATAAGAAACGTCCCGGCGAGTTTCTCCGACCAGGGCCAGGAGATTCTGGAGGTCACGAATCTCGGCGACCACTTTTGCGTGAAGGTGCGCCGAAAAAAGTAATTGCCCGTCATGTGTCGGATGATCCTTGAAAGAAAAGAACTCATCGGCAAGAATAGTCGCCGTCGGCCCGGCCGGGACCGACCACAGTCTGCCGGGCACGGCGTTGTTCGGATAAGAACGGTCTGCGTATGGTAACCGAGCGGTGGAACATCAAGTTGTTTGAGCCGAGCTTCGCGCCATGGGAGCCTCGGAGCGAGGCGTCGAGGCGGATCGCCGTGCTCGTGAGCGGGGGGGTGGACAGCAGCGTCGCGGCCCATCGGCTCAAAGAACAGGGCTGGGACGTACTGGGTATCACCATGAAGATACCCATATCGTGCCGGACCGGCAGCCCCGGCTGCTGCGGGGCGGACGCCGCCCTTGTTTGCCATGAATTGAGCCTGCCTCATTACTTTGTCGATGTCACCGGGCCCTTCGAGGAGCTTATTATCGAGCGGTTCCGCCAATCATACGCCAAAGGCGAAACCCCCAATCCGTGCGTGGACTGCAACACGCTTCTGAAGTTTTCACTGCTGTGGGATTTTATCGAGCAGACGTTCGGCGTTCGTCATCTTTCCACCGGGCACTATGCACGAGTGATTCAGACGGGCGGGCTGGTGCGTCTGGGCAGGGGGAGGGACCGGGCGAAGGACCAAAGCTATTTTCTGTACGGCATCGCGTGCGAGAAGCTGGCCCGGTTTGTTCTTCCTCTGGGAGCGATGACGAAGCAGGAAGTCCGCTCGATCGCCTTCCAGCTCGGCTTGACCGTTGCCGAGAAGGCCGAGAGCATGGAGCTCTGTTTCGCCGGCGAAGGCGATTACCGGGCTGTTTTGGCTTGCGCCGGCGCCGATGAGCCCGGCGACATCACGGACATGCACGGCACCAAAATAGGCACGCACAAAGGTATTGCGAACTACACGCTTGGCCAGAGAAGGGGCATCGGTTTCGCCGGCGGCAAGCCGCTCTACGTGGGCAGGATATGCGCTCAAACGAATACCATCGCCTTGGGCACGCGAGAAGAAGTGAGCTTCGGCACCATCACGGCGGACCGCATCAACGCACTCATTCCGGAAGAGCTTGTCGCAGGCCGGCCGATGTTCGGCAAGATTCGTTCGTACGGCGAGCCCCAGCCGTGCACCCTGGCCGGTGTGGGGCAAGCCGGTTTGACCGTCGAGTTCGACCGGCCTCAATTCGCACCCTGCCCGGGCCAAAGGCTTGTCCTCTACAACAGGGACGATAATATCGTCGCAGGCGGCACAATATCCCCGGCGGCAATCTCTTAGACCCCCATCGCATAAAATAGTGGATTATTCTCCGAACACACCATACCCCCTATGGGTATAATAGGAAAAGGGGTGTGAAAGGAACAGGACATGCAGAGTAATCCGAGCCATCAGGACGATCTGGTCGCGTTAAGACGCATCGAAGGCCAAGTCCGCGGGATTCAAAAGATGATCCGTGACTGCAAGTACTGCATCGACATTCTGAACCAGATATACGCCGTCAAGGGGGCCCTGGCGAGCGTGGAAGAGAAGATATTGGACAGGCATTTCCGGCATTGCGTTAACACGGTGGTAAAAGGTAATTCCGAAAAACAAAAACAAGAGAAGCTGGATGAAATTTTGAAACTTATCAGCCAGGCGCGCAGGGGGTAAGATATGCTCATTTGTGGTACAATGCGGCAAAGCATAGGGAACGTGGGATTTTTCCGTCTTTTTGAGGATATTCCGGGCGGCCCGCCGGAACGGCGGCACATCACAATCCAGGGGAACTGAACATGAAGCCAAAAGCTGTCTTAGTGATGGGAGTGGTAGCGCTTCTGCTGATGCAATGCCTGCAAGTTTCCGCGCAGCCAACCGATGCCAACGATCCGGTGACACTCAAGGACTACCTCACCTCGGCTGCGCTCAACAACGCGGGCCTCAAGGCGGCTTTTGAACAATGGAAGGCGGCGCTGGCGCAGACCCCCCAGGCGAAATCGCTGCCCGAGCCCAAATTCACCTATGGCTATTTCATCGAAGAGGTTGAGACGAGGGTCGGGCCCCAACGCAACCGAGTCGAAGTCATGCAGATGTTCCCATGGTTTGGCGTAATTGAGGTCAGGACCGACGCCGCCGGAGCGGCTGCCAAAGCGGCCCGCCAGCGATATGAGGCCGCAAAGTTGAAGTTGTTTTATGAAGTCAAGGACGCCTTTTACGAATACACCTACTTGGCCGGCGCGATCGAGATAGCCAGACAGAATCTCGAGCTTATCAAGCATTTTGAAGAAGTCGCGCGCGCTAAATACACGGCCGCATCGGCAAGTCACCCCGACGTGATCCGCGCCCAGGTGGAGCTGGCCAGGCTCGAAGATCAGGTCACGACGCTCGAGCAATTGCGCACCCCGATCGTCGGCCGGCTCAACGCGGTCCTCAACCGGCAAAGTCTCGAAATGCTGCCCTGGCCCCGGAAGCAGGAATTTCAGGCGTCAGAAGTGGGCCGGGAGAAAGTGATAGAATTGCTCAAGGCACAAAACCCTGAACTGAGGGCCCTGGACTTCGAGCTGGAGGCGGCAAGAAGCAGAGTGGAACTGGCAAAGACGCGATTCTGGCCCGACGTCGGCCTGGGTGTCAGTTGGACCGATACCGGAAGCGCCATGAACCCCGGAGTGCGTGACAGCGGGAAGGACCCGATTATCCTGATGTTCACCATGAACCTGCCGATCTGGCGGGAGAATTACAGAGCGGCTGAACTGCAAGCCAGGGCAGAGGCCATGAAAACGGCCCATCAGAAAACCGAAACCGAAAATACAATGATCGCCCGTGCCGAGCAGGCGCTCTATGATTTTCAGGACAGTAACAGAAAAGTAACACTGTATGGAGACGTTCTGGTACCGAAGGCCGAAGAGCTGCTGGGGGCCTCTGAGGTAGCCTACCTGGCCGGCACAGTCGATTTTCTCAGCCTGATCAACGCGCAACAGAAGCTGCTCGAGTTTCAGTTGAGATATGAAAGAGCGGTGGCGGACAATCAGCAGGGACTGGCCGGGCTGGCGATGCTCGTCGGAAGCGAACTGTAGCGGAACTCGCCGACCTGGTATGAAATAGGAAGACTTCAAGGTGTTCAGCATGAAAAGCTCAGTGCATAAAACATGGTTCGTATGGAGAAGCCTCAAGGTCGTACTGGTTATCATCGCGGCCTTTATTCTGGGTTATGCGGCCAGGACCGTGACCGGACCGGCGGAGCCGGCCGCAGAACACCAACACGTCGCGCAAGCTGGTGGAGATCAGCAGCAATGGTGGACCTGCTCGATGCACCCGCAGATTCGCCAGCCCAAGCCGGGCAAGTGCCCCATCTGTTTTATGGATTTGATCCCCGTCTCTTCTTCCGGGGCCGATGTCGGTGAAAGGCAAATCTCTTTCTCGCCGGCGGCTCTGAAGCTGATGGAGATTGCGACGACGCCGGTGGAGCGCAAGTTTGTCACCGCTGACGTGCGAATGGTCGGAAAGATCGACTATGATGAGACGCGGGTCAAAAATATCACCGCCTGGGTGCCCGGCCGAATCGACCGGCTTTACGTCGATTTTACCGGGAGCACGGTCCGCAAGGGCGACCACACGGTGGAGCTTTACAGTCCCGAGCTGATCAGCGCACAGGCCGAGCTCCTTCAGGCGGTCAAAGCCGCCGACAATGTCAAGACAACAGCTTCAGAGCTGGTCACGCGAACCACACTGGCTATGCTGGATGCGGCCAGAGAGAAACTTCGTCTGCTGGGCCTGACCGCCGAGCAGATAGGCAAAATCGAAAGCTCCGGCAAGACGGTTACTCACATCACGATCTACTCGCCCATTGGTGGCGTCGTCATCCATAAGAACGCTACGGAAGGGATGTACGTTAATACCGGCACGCCGATCTATACCGTCGCGGACCTTTCCGAATTATGGGTGAGGCTGGACGCTTACGAATCGGATTTGCCGTGGATTCGATACGGCCAGAAAGTCGAATTTACCACTGAGGCGCACCCGGATGAAGTCTTCGAGGGCACTGTCAATTTCATCGACCCGGTCCTCAACGACAAGACACGCACCGTCAAGCTCAGAGTCAATGTCGATAACGCCGAGAGCAAGCTCAAGCCTGCGATGTTTGTCCACGCCGTCGTCCGCTCGCAGATCGCCGGGAGCGGCAAGGTCATGGTCCCTGAGATGGCCGGTAAGTGGATCTGTCCCATGCACCCGGCGGTAGTCAAGGCGGAATCTGGAACCTGCGATATCTGCGGCATGGATTTAGTGACCACGGAATCGCTCGGCTACGTCGTTGATACGCCCAGGGAAGCGCCCTTGGTCATCCCCGCGTCGGCCCCTTTGATTACGGGAATCCGCGCGGTGGTCTATGTTCGCGTGCCTGACAAGGAAAAGCCCACGTTCGAGGGGCGACAGGTGATGCTCGGCCCCAGGGCGGGTGATTACTACCTGGTCAAGGAGGGTTTGGCCGAGGGCGAGCTTGTCGTGACCAAAGGAAACTTCAAGATCGATTCGGCCCTTCAGATCGAGGCTAAGCCCAGCATGATGAGCCCCGTCGCCGGTCAGGAACAGGCCCGCGAAACGCTCGAGGTGCCCGGCGCATTTCGCGAGCAAATCTGGGGCGTCGTTGAAAAGTATTTGTCACTGCATCAGGCCCTTGCGGGCGACGACAAGGACGGCGCCGTCACTGCGGCTCAGGCGGTGGGGGAGGCGCGTTCTCAAGTCGATATGAGTCTGCTCGGCGGAAAGGCCCACGAGCAATGGATGGGCATCGCCGGCAGGATCGACAAATCGCTGACAGCGATAAAAGGCACCGGGCAGATTGAAGCTGCACGCCGGGAGTTCGAGCGGCTCTCGAACGAGACGATCGCCCTGGTTAAGCAATTTGGGATTCCTGAGAATCGGAGCCTTCGCAGGATCCACTGCCCGATGGCGTTCAATAACAAAGGTGCAGACTGGCTCCAAAGCAACGCGGATACGCGGAATCCGTATTTTGGCGCATCGATGCTCAAGTGCGGCGAAATTACTGAAGTCATCGGCGGGAAAACAAAATGAAACACGTTTTATCAAACCCTTTTTAAGGAGTGGTACCATGAAGGCAAGAAGTACAAACGTTGGGACGGTCTTGTTGGTGACATTGATCCTGTTTGTAGGGCTGTCAATGCTCAATGGCTGCAAGAAATCCGAGCCGGCTCCTCCCGAGCCGACCATGGGGACAATGCAGGGACATGAGGGACACGACCACGCGGCCATGATGGACGAGGCGGCAACGGCAGTTGCTGCGGCGGTGGAGCAGACCACCTGTCCGGTCATGGGCGGCGCCATCGACAAGAACATTTTCGTCGAGTACGAAGGCAAAAAGGTCTATTTCTGCTGTGCCGGCTGCGAGGAGCAGTTCAAGAAAGAACCTGAAAAGTACATTGCCAAGCTCCCGCAGTTCAAGGACTGAGAAGACGCTTTGGAGTGGTTAAGCGGAGTGACGCAGAGAACTGACTCTGCCATGAGGGTGCTCTGCGCTGCGACGGGATTAAGACCCGGGTTGTGATTGAGGGCTGGGGCACGCACCAAATGGACGCGAAATCAAAGAGAGAAAGACAGGAAGCGGCGGGTTTGACGAGTAAACTTATTCGCTTTTGCCTTGAGAACAAGCTCGTCGTTTGGCTGTGGGTGATATTCGTGGTCGGATGGGGTGTCATGGTGGCTCCGTTCGATTGGGATATCGGGGGCCTGCCCCGCAATCCGGTGGCCGTGGACGCGATACCGGACATCGGGGAAAAGCAGCAGATCGTCTTTACCGAATGGATGGGGCGTTCTCCCCAGGATGTGGAAGACCAGATCACCTATCCGTTGACCACGGCGCTTCTGGGCCTCCCGGGCGTCAAGACCATCCGCAGCTATTCGATGTTCGGCTTTTCCAGCATCTATATCATCTTCGAGGACAAGGTCGATTTCTACTGGTGCCGCAGCCGGGTGCTGGAGAAGCTCAACAGTCTTGCCGCCGGGACGCTGCCTGAAGGGGTCCAGCCGGCGCTGGGCCCCGACGCAACCGGCCTGGGACAAGTCTTCTGGTACACTTTGGAAGGCCGAGACAAGGAAGGAAATCCTGCTGGCGGCTGGGACCTCGACGAACTGCGGACCGTCCAGGATTGGCAGGTGCGCTACGCGCTGCTCGGCGCCAAAGGAGTCAGTGAGGTCGCGTCCGTCGGAGGATTTGTCAGGGAATATCAGATTGACGTGGACCCCGATGCGATGCGGGCCTGCAACGTCGGCCTGGGTGACATCTTCAAGGCCGTCAAGGCCTCGAACACCGACGTCGGGGCCAGAACAATCGAGATCAACAAGGTCGAATATGTCATTCGGGGTCTGGGCTTTGTCAAGAACCTCTCGGACGTGGAGATGACCGTTGTGAAGGTCAACGACAATGTCCCGATCTACGTCAAGGATTTGGCGACCGTTTCTTATGGCCCGGCCCTGCGCCGCGGTGCGCTGGACAAAGGCGGGGCCGAAGCCGTCGGCGGCGTAGTCGTCGTTCGCTATGGTTATAATCCGCTCGAAGCGATCAAGAACGTCAAGAAGAAGATCGAAGAAATATCACCGGGGTTGCCCAAAAAGACTTTGCCCGACGGCACGGTTTAACAAGTGGCCATCGTGCCCTTCTATGACCGCACCGGCCTTATCTACGAAACGCTTGGCACCCTAAACACCGCCATTGTTGAAGAAATACTGGTTACGATCATCGTCGTCGTCGTTTTGGTGATGCACCTGCGAAGCTCGATACTGATTAGCGGTCTGCTTCCCCTGGCCGTCCTGATGGCTTTTATCGGCATGAAGACGTTTAAGGTTGATGCGAATGTTGTTGCCCTCAGCGGGATTGCGATTGCCATCGGCACGATCGTGGACATGGGCATCGTCATTTGTGAGAACATTCTGCGGCATCTTGACGAGGCGGACCCCGATGAAGACAGGCTCGAGGTGGTTTACAGGGCCGCGAGCGAGGTTGGCGGTGCGGTCCTGACGGCGGTCTCGACCACTATCGTCGGTTTTCTGCCGGTCTTCACAATGACCGGCCCGGAGGGAAAGCTCTTTAAGCCTCTGGCTTTTACCAAGACTTTCGCTCTGATCGCTTCGATCATCACCGCGCTGACGATTATTCCGCCGGCGGCTCACGTCCTTTTTACCAGGAAACTCTCTCCGAGCTCGGCGAAGCGTTACGTGCTGGGCGCGCTGTTGATTGCCGCCTCTGTCATTGCCGGTGTTTGGCTGCGCGTCTGGATAGGTGTTCTTATCGGGGCCATTGGACTGTATCATCTTCTGAGTGACCGTATTCCGCGGAAGACCGCAAGCCGGCTGCCGTGGATTACCAACGCCGCCGCCATTCTTTTGGTGGGCGTGATTCTTGCCAACCACTGGCTTCCGCTCGGACCCGAGAAGGGGACGATCCGCAATTTCACGTTCGTTGTCCTGCTTATCGGGGGCTTGCTGCTTTTCTTCAGAATCTTCCAACTGCTGTACCCGCGAATTCTCGGATGGTGTCTGGCTCATAAAATGCTTTTCCTGAGCCTTCCTTCGGCACTTCTGGTTCTCGCCGCGGTGATCTGGCTGGGGTTTGCCAAAGTCTTTTTCTTCGTGCCCCAACAGGCCAGGTCAAACAGTTACTGGGCGGCTGCCGCTCACAAGTTTCCCGGTCTGGGCCGCGAATTCATGCCCCCTCTGGATGAAGGCTCGTTCCTTTACATGCCCACGACGATGCCTCACGCTTCCATCGGAGAATGCCTCGACGTGCTCCAAAAGCAGGACGTCGCATTCAACTCCATCCCTGAAATCGAGTCGGCGGTGGGCAAGATCGGCCGCGTGGATTCGCCCCTCGACCCGGCGCCGATATCGATGGTCGAGACGGTGATCAATTACAAGCCCGAGTACATCATCGACAAAGGCGGGCGTCACGTCCGTTTCAAATACGACAGAGAGACGGGGACATTCCCGCGCGATCCGAATGGCGAACTGATCCCGGACCCTCAAGGCCGGCCCTTCAGACAATGGCGAGACCACATCAAGAGCCCGGATGACATCTGGGACGAGATTGTCAAAGCGGGCCAGATCCCCGGCTCAACCTCCGCGCCGAAGCTCCAGCCGATTGCCGCCCGAATCGTGATGCTGCAAAGTGGCATGCGCGCCCCGATGGGCGTCAAAGTCAAGGGACCGGACCTCGAAACCATCGAGGGCATCGCCCTGGAAATCGAACGACTGCTCAAAGAAGTCCCCAGCGTCGAGCCCCTGGCCGTGATTGCCGACCGCGTTGTGGGCAAGCCCTATCTGGAGATTGACATCGACCGCGAGGCCATCGCCCGGTACGGCGTGACCATCGGTCAGGTGCAGGATGTCATTGAAGTCGCTATCGGAGGCCAACGGATCACGACCACGGTCGAGGGCCGGCAGCGCTACCCGGTCAGGATCAGATACATGCGAGAGCTGCGCGACCGGATCGAAACGCTCGGCAAGATCCTTGTTCCCGGAGCCGACGGAGCGCAAATCCCGCTGATCCAATTGGCTCAGATCAACTATGTCCGCGGTCCGCAGGCCATCAAGAGCGAGGATACCTTCCTTGTGGGGTACGTCGTCTTCGACATGAAGCCCGGCTATGCCGAGGTGGACGTCGTGGAGCAGTGCCAGCAATACCTCAGAGAGAAAATCAGCACGGGCGAGTTCGTGCTGCCCGCCGGCGTCAGTTACACCTTTGCAGGCAGCTACGAGAATCAGATTCACGCCCAGAAAACCCTCGCGTTGGTCATTCCATTGGCGCTTTTCATTATCTTCATGATTCTGTATTTCCAATTTCACGCCGTTCCGATGAGCTTGCTGGTATTCTCCGGCATCGTTGTGGCCTGGGCGGGAGGTTTCCTGATGATATGGTTTTACGGGCAGCCGTGGTTCCTTGATTTCAGCGTGTTCGGCGTCAATATGCGAGAGCTTTTCCAGGTGCATCCGATCAATCTCAGCGTGGCGATATGGGTGGGGTTCCTGGCCCTGTTCGGGATTGCTTCGGATGACGGCGTTGTCATGGGGACCTACCTCGAGCAGAGCTTCAGCAAGCGGAAGATCGAAAACGTCGCCGACGTGCGTAAGGCCGTGATTGCCGCCGGCCAGCGGCGAATTCGGCCTTGCCTGATGACTACCGCCACGACGATTCTGGCCCTGATTCCCGTGCTGACCTCCACCGGCCGCGGCTCGGACATCATGGTCCCGATGGCAATCCCCTCCTTCGGCGGAATG